>JAHEZC010000457.1 GCA_023251275.1 Parafilimonas sp.
TCGGGTAATAAAATCCTTTTAATAGGCTGGCGCTGTAAAAAATCCAGGTATTGCAGCACATAATCTTTCGAGTGGCGCATGCCATTGCTCCAGTCTTCAAGATACACATTACATTGAATGCCATTTGCATTTGCCAATGTAATTATAGCTGCCACATCTGCAAAATGCTGCTCAGGCGTTTTTTTGAGTTGATGGGTCAGGTGGTTCAATGATCCTTTGGTAAGCAGGTTCATCACTTTAGCGCCGGTTTCGAGCATCCAGTTTACCGAAGTCTCCTCATCTACAAAAGTCAGTACTTCTACTTTGTTGATAAAGCCACTAACCTCCGCCCATTCAGTAATTTTTTTTACTGCCTGTAACTCTCCTTCCGACACACGGGCCGAGGCTATTTCAATTCTGTCCACTTTTACTTCTGTCAGCAAAAGCTGGGCTATAGTTAATTTTTCAGATGCAGAAAAAGATACGCCGCTGGTTTGCTCGCCGTCGCGGAGTGTGGTATCCATTATTTCAATATACCGTTGGTCAATTGCCATTTTTAATTGCGCTTTTGTTTTTGACTGAGTCTCGTGAACGGCAAATGTAAGCGATGAAGATTAATCGCAGATATACTGGGCGTTCAAAGTTATAGCTGAGGTTAGTTACCGGCAGCTTAATATTGATACCGGCAGGAAAGAATAATCACATTTTCATCCTTCACTTCATAAACAATAGGGTGTGCCTGGTTAATTCTTCTTGACCATTTTCCCTTCAATTGATCTTTTAATGGTACTGGTTTACCGCTTCCTTCAAACGGAGATTTTGCAATTTCAGCAAGCAAAGAAATAATTTTCTCCATTACCTGCGGATCAGTTTTCATCCATTCGGCTAAATGCAAAGAGGCTTCTTTCGTAAGGGAGATATTTTTCATTGATTACCGTATTTAGCCTTCAATTCTTGCACAGTAAGTGTTACCAATACGCCTTTGTCAGCCTGCCGCATTGATGTTTCAAGACTTTTCCGGTTTGCCGGTGAGGATAATAAATAAGATGTTTCATCCACAGCATCAGTAACGGTAATTTCAACATCTTTATCTCCAAAAGCAGCCTTAATGGAGTTTATTAATTCTGCAGAAAGTTCATTTACATTAAGACGATAGGTCGTAATCATACATCAATAATTTTCAGCTTAATCAAAGGTACAAAAGAATGATCTCCTTCGGGTTCATTTCGCCAATCCGCTCAAATCATTGCACAACCACTTTTAAAAATATATACTTAGCAAGAGATAAATTTGTGCTATAAAGTGACAAGAAAATAAGATAACAAGATTAAGAATTTATTTCTGTTATATTTCTACTAAGGTTATCCGATCCTTATGCACAGCATTCCAGGGATTAGCCTTAGCAGAAACAGAAATTTCAAAATAAAAATCCTTATACCTATGGACGGCATCCTGCGGATTACCTTATTAATAATATTACTCACAATTTTATCCTTTACGTACTATAGCTTGCCGCAGTTTTCGCATCAGTTCTTTAAGATAGTCTTAAACCTTTCTATTTGTCTCCTGTGCCGTAAAATGTGCACAATGGCGTGTTCAAATATTTGTTCAATATCATAAAGCTTTCCCCATGATGTTTTTATTTTTTTTCTGTCATCAAACTCTTCAAGTTCGTAATCCTGGATATTGGCGAATGTGTCATAAGTAAATTTTTAAACTTCGTCCAGATCTTTTTTATATTCAGCTATTGAACCGCGAGCAAATTTTTCAGGATGTTTTGCATGCTTATTTTTTAATTTCTGAATGTAAATACAATAAGAATACCCGGCATTCACTACATGTGTAAGTATTGTCTGAATTGATCTGCAATTGGAATCGGCAGTTAAATTATCAACTATCGCAGTTAAATCGGCCGGGCTAATATCTTCAATTACATTTTTTAATTCTGCAATTGCTCTTTCATATTCCGCAAGCAATGCCCCGACTGCACCTTGCTTGTTTTTTTCATTCATTTGCAATTTTGTTTAAAGAGTTTGTTTGTAAAATTTTCTTAAATGAGCAGGTTTGATGCTGATAAAAAAATGTATTCTGTCTGATCATAATACCTGATAAATTTAAAACTAAAAGCTCATTGTTTATGCTGTTTTACTGGTGCAATATTATTATTAAACTTTAATGACTATCCGCATTTTGCTTATCCGTCTAATCCGTATTCCTTATTACGAAATAACGGATAATCACTAATCTTTGTTTTTAAAAACCGCATCAGCATGTAAGAGTTGCTTTAATAAATAGCTCACTAAAAGAAGCAAGATAACGGCAGTGACCACACCGGGAGTATAAGCTTTTTTATAAAGTGTCCAGCCAAGATGTCCGCCGATATTTAAGATTTCCAAAACCATCCAAAACCATATTAACCCGGTGAAAGCCGCTTTTCTTATCAGAAGCGACCACCAATATAAGAGGCTGAAAAATATAAAAACTGTGTTTATAATGAGAAAGCCTGTTTTGGGATCTGACGAAATAAGATTGCATATAAATCGTGCAGGTGCATACACTTCCCATAACTTACCAAAGTATTCTTCTGCAGCATGCACAGCTTGTGTGAGGATGAGCAGCAAAAATGTTGTGCTTATACGATTGTTCATTATTGTTGCAATATTTATTCGCAAATAAAATCCATTCCTGGAAAATATAAAGGCCCATATTGTTACAATGTATCATTGAATATGAAGCACAACTCACAATTTACTTCATCTTCCCCAAATTCATTTCGCCAATACGGACTAATTAGCTGTACTTACTCAACTGTTTTCAGCAGGCAATGCCATCTGTCTCCTAAAAAACTTCAAACAACAAACTTCAAACAACAAACTCTTTTCTCCTATTTTTGCTCACTAAACTTTGCAGCATGTCAGTTTTAGTCAATAAAAATTCAAAGGTCTTCGTACAGGGATTTACCGGCACGGAAGGCACATTTCATGCATCGCAGATGATTGAATATGGCACCAATGTAGTCGGGGGTGTTACACCGGGCAAAGGCGGCAGCACACATCTTGAACGCCCTGTATTCAATACAGTAGCTGATGCGGTAAAAGCCACAGACGCCGATGTCAGTATTATCTTTGTACCTCCTGCATTTGCAGCCGATGCCATCATGGAATCTGCCGATGCCGGCATTATGCTTATTGTATGCATCACGGAAGGCATTCCCACGCAGGACATGGTGAAAGTGAAAAATTATTTACAGGGGAAAAATACGAGGTTGATCGGGCCAAACTGTCCCGGCGTCATAACTGCAGGCGAAGCAAAAGTGGGCATCATG
>JAHEZC010000458.1 GCA_023251275.1 Parafilimonas sp.
AACAATCGCACTGCCAATTTTTTTAAATTTATCCATCAGCCAAATTTTTTTTCGGTAATTAATCTTAATCGTATTCTGAGCGTTGTTATCCAGACGCCCAATAATGTCCATCCGAGAATAGCAGGATAAAAGACAACTCTCATTGAAGCCGTAAGGTCTTTATAATTAAGGCCGGGATTGCCTTCACTGCCCTGTCCGCCCGGATGCAGTGAATCAGTGAGTCTTGGCAATATCCATATTGTGGGGAAAAGCATGGCGAAGGCAAAAATATTATACACCGCACTGATCCTTGCACGCTTATCCGGGTCATTCATGGAACCGCGCAATACAAAATAAGCAAGATAAATGAGCAATGCTATTGCAGCGCCGTTTTGTTTGGGATCTCCGCTCCAGGGTTTGCCCCATTGGTAGTTGGCCCATATAGCGCCGGTAATAGTGCCGAGGATTCCAAAAACCAAACCTGTTCTGGCATATTCGGCAGCATAATCATCGTACAGCGGATTTTGTGAGCGCAGATATTTTATGGCATTTACAGTGGAGACAATAAAAAGTCCCATCATGCTGAACCACATAGGCACATGAAAAAACAAATTCCTGACCGATTGCTGCATCCTGTCATCAAGCACCGGAATTTTTACAAAAAAACCCATTGTACAGGTGTAGAGCAGGAGGACATACGATAATATCTTCCACCAGGATTTACGAATCATGCGCCGGTATTTTTGCTAAAAGAAACCAGTAGGATATTGTATGAGCAAGCAACCTCTGGTTTAAAATCTGCGGGTCAAAATTAGGGGAAAGCTATTCAACAATCCAATAGTTGAATAAAAATCAGGCAATAAAATAATAAACGATGCTGATTGTCTTTTCAATCTGATAATTTTGAGTATTCATCATCAATCTGAAATTTATTATGAAATACAAAGCTGTATTTATTTGTATCATGCTAAGCCTGGTGATTTCCCTCGATGCAATATCGCAACAATTTATCAGCGTAAAAGGAAAAGAAATTACCGGTACAGACGGGAAACCATTCTTAATGAAAGGAATAAACCTGGGAAACTGGCTGCAACCCGAAGGTTATATGTTCAAGCTTAACGAAGTAAGTTCCCCCCGGCTGATCAATGAACTGATCACCGAACTGATCGGCCCGGATGAGGCGGCTGTTTTCTGGCAAAAATATCTTGACGTATATATTACACAAGCGGACATTCACTATCTCAAATCACTTGGAATGAATTCCATTCGCATACCGTTTAATTACCGCTTATTTACCGATGAAGATTATATGGGCGGAAGGGGAGAAGCAAGAGGTTTTATGTTGCTTGATCGTGTCATCAACTGGTGCAAACAGGAGGGGCTTTTTGTAATACTCGATATGCACGCAGCTCCGGGCGGTCAAACCGGCCACAATATTGATGACAGTTATGGTTATCCCTTTTTGTATGAAAGCGAAGCAAACAGGGATTTGACTGTTCAAATATGGAGCAGGATTGCGGATCATTATAAAAATGAAACAATTGTAATGGGTTATGATCTGCTCAATGAACCTATTCCGCATTTTTATGACACTGCTAAATTTAACCCGATGCTTGAGCCATTGTACAAAAAAATTGTACATGCTGTGCGGGAAAAAGATAAGAACCATTTAATCTTTCTGGGCGGCGCCCAATGGGATTCCAATTTCGATGTATTTGGTCCGCCATTCGATTCAAAGCTTGTCTATCAGTTTCATAAATACTGGACTGCAACTACAAAGGATGTGATACAATCATACCTTGATTTCCGGGATAAATATAATGTACCCATCTATTGCGGTGAAACTGGGGAGAATGATGATGACTGGGTATTAAATTTCCGAAAAACACTGGAGCAAAACAATGTCGGGTGGCATTTCTGGCCATACAAAAAACTGGATAACACTGCCGGCATCGTAACATTTGCAAAACCGCAGTATTATGATGAGATCATTAAATATGCTGATACCTCACGGGCAAAGTTTGATGAAATACGCAAAGCAAGACCCGCAAATATGGAACAAATAAAACAGGCGCTGAATGGATTTTTGGAAAATTGTACATTCAAAAATTGTCTGGAGAATACAGGCTATATAAAAGCGTTGGGCTTAGTGCCGGGAAAATAGTTATTGTAAGTTGGGTGCGGTGTAAGATTACGCTGAATGCCGCACAACCTGCAGCGATACTTCGGTAGTCCTCAGCCACACACAGCACAGGGGGAGAGGCTTTGCGGACAAGTAAGGGGAGTATAGTATTTTGTTATGGGCTGTATATAACTATCTGAATGTTGGCTTAACCAAATAACTTTGAATATTCCTTGTGCCTATTAATCTAAAGTTATGCATACAAAAAAATCTCAGCATCAACCACGGGCAGGCCGTCAATTTCAACGCCGGGAGTTTTTACGGATGACCGGCCTTGGTATGCTCGGCGCTTCTCTGGTTTCATCAGAATTTGTTTCAGCAAAGAGTGTTTCATCCGAACCTGCTAAAATAGGATTACAATTATATACGGTAAGAAATGAGATCAAAAACAACATTGCCGATACATTGCGCAGAGTTGCCGAAGTTGGATTTGAAGCTGTAGAAACTGCTTTCTGGCCTGATAATATTTCCATAAAGCAAGCGGGAAAATACCTTAAAGAAGCAGGCTTATCTGTATCGTCGGTACATGTAGAATTACCTATCGGCGATAAGAAAGCAACCATGCTGGAAATAGCGGAAACATTCAACTGCAAAAAAATGATCTGGCACGGTTGGCCCGAAGATAAACGCTACAGTACACTCGATGGAACAAAAGAACTTGTTGATATTTATAACGAAGCCAGTTATTTTGCCAAATCAAACGGCTTGCAATTCGGCCTTCACAATCACTGGTGGGAATACAGGAATGTGGTGGATGAACAATATGTGTATCATGTGCTGTTAGAATCAGTTGATCCTGATATCTTCTTTGAAATTGACACTTACTGGGTAAAAGTGGCAGGGCATGACCCTGCTAAAATCGTTGGAGCATTTGGAAAGCGTGCACCTTTATTGCATATCAAAGATGGCCCAGCAAGATGGACGGATTCATTGCCTGCCGACAAGCCCGAGCCAATGGTTGCTGCGGGTAAAGGAAGCCAGGATTTCCCTGCGATTGTAAGAGCCGCCAATGGCAATACCGAATGGATGATCGTGGAGATGGATACAACTGCTGCGGATGTATTTGCAGCCATACAGGACAGCTATACTTACTTAGTCAAAAATGGATTGGCGAAAGGTAAAAAG
>JAHEZC010000459.1 GCA_023251275.1 Parafilimonas sp.
TGGCTTTATTATCAAACTGGTCCCAGAACCCTGCCAATATGCCTGAAATTTTTCCCCCCATGGAGGTAGTTAAAAACCATCCCCCCATCATCAATGCAGTTAATCTTCTTGGCGCTACCTTTGAAACCAATGACAAGCCCACGGGACTTACGAATAATTCACTTATGGTAAATACACCATAGCTTGCGAAGATCCATCCGCTGGAAACTTTGTTCAGGTAAACATTTGTTGATAAGCAAGCCGCTACCATTACCAAGGAAGATACCCCCGCAACAATGGTTCCCCAGGCAAATTTTCCGGGGGTGGAAAGTTCTTTATTCCGCGCTCTCAGCCATCCGAAAAAACCAACCACAACAGGTGTTAGTACAATTATCCAAAAAGGATTGATGGATTGATATATTTCTGTAGAGATCAGTTTCAGATCCTGTCCGTCCTGCGGCCATTGATCTTTTGGAAGATTCTGAAAATAGGGATCTGTACCTGCATGCGTAAGCACTTTTCCATTTTCATCAGCCTGCGCCCTGAACTGTTCGTCTATTACCGGAACTTCCCGCGGTTTGGTACTTGCAATTTCCATAAAGTGAAAAGGCTTTAGAATAGGCTCTACTGCCTTTGGTGTTTCACGGTTAGTATATGTTTGAGCCCAGATAGTCAATGCAGTTGCATTCTGATTATAGATATTCCAGAAAATAATTGCCACGCCAAAAACTGTAAGCAGTGTAGCAATTCTTTTTTTATCAAAGCCTTTTGCCCTGATCCAAATACCGAAGTAAAAAATAATAATAGGAATACATGCAAATACAAAAGCATCATTTGAATCTGAGCCGATTAGATTACCTGGTATAAACCAGCCGATAGCTCCTGCAATGATTGCCGGTACAAATACATATAAAACAATTTTTGAAATAGGCATATCCTCTTTCTGCACAGGCTTAATAACGTCTGCATGCTTCAGATGTTTCAACCCGCTTGCAAACCATATTAAACCCAATACCATTCCTGCTCCGGCGGCTGCAAAAGCATAGCCCCATGAATAATTATTGCGAAGGTAGGCTGCAACAAAGTTGCAGACGAATGCACCAATATTGATCCCCATGTAGAAAATATTATAAGCGATATCTTTCTTGGGTCTTAATTCTTCTTTGTTATAAATATTTCCAAGCAGCGTGCTGATATTGGGTTTAAAAAAACCATTTCCGACAATCACGGAAAGCAATGCTACATACAATAAATTACCACTATGCGGGATAGATAACAAAAAATATCCCAATGCCATTAGCGAACCGCCAAAAAAAATTGATTTTACGTAGCCCAGGTAACGGTCTGCAATCAGGCCGCCAATAAAAGGGGTAAGATACACAAGCGCCACATAAGTGCCGACGATATCAACGCCCATTGCATTATCGAGGCCTCTTCCCCCATTACCGGTAGTATCTGTAAGAAACAGCAAGAGAATCCCGATCATTAGATAATAACCAAATCTTTCCCACATTTCAGTGAAAAATAATACATATAATGCATGAGGATGCTTGACTTTTGCAGGAGTAGTTTCAGCCATAGAATTGATTTTCGTTAGAGGATTACTATTTTGAAAACATCTAAGACAGTTCAAAATACAGATAAATTGCAAATTCCAAATTATAAATTATGAAAACGGATTTATTTTCGCCGCAAAGAGATAAGAAATAATAAAACCAGTTATCACACATGAATATCCTCGTTCTGGGTTCAGGTGGTCGTGAACATGCTCTTGCATGGAAAATTATTCAAAGCAAACATTGCTCAAAACTTTTTATTGCACCTGGAAATGCCGGTACTGCGCAATGCGGATTAAATGTAGATATCGGCGTGAATAATTTTGAAGAGCAGAAAAAGTTCTGCCTTGAAAATAATATTGACATGTTGGTTGTCGGCCCCGAAGAACCGCTGGTAAAAGGAGTATATGATTTTTTTCAACAGGATGATGAATTGAAACACATTAAAGTGATCGGCCCGTCAGCGAATGGCGCCCAGCTCGAAGGGAGTAAAGCATTTTCCAAAAAATTTATGCTGCGTTGCAATATTCCGACTGCATCGTACGCCGAGTTTGATGAAACGAATTTTGAAGAAGGGAAAAAATATATTGCACAACATTCCTTGCCTGTTGTTTTAAAAGCGGACGGCCTTGCAGCAGGAAAGGGTGTAGAGATCTGCGATACGCGTGAAGAAGCATTAAAAGCTTTTGAGGAAATGATCATGCACAAACAATTCGGTGAAGCATCTGCCAAAGTAGTGATAGAACAATTTCTCGACGGTATTGAGGCAAGTGTATTTGTGTTGACCGATGGCAAGGATTATAAGATCATCGGGCATGCAAAAGATTACAAACGCATCGGTGAGGGCGATACCGGTCCAAACACAGGCGGGATGGGTTGTGTAAGCCCTGTACCTTTTGTGGATAATGCATTTATGAAGAAAGTGGAAGAAAGGATTATTGGGCCAACTATCAAAGGCCTGAATAATGAAAAAATTATTTACAAAGGATTTATTTTTTTTGGCCTAATCAGTGTTGATGGAGAACCTTATACAATTGAATACAATTGCCGTATGGGCGATCCTGAAACAGAAGTAGTGATGCCGCGTTTAAAAAACGATTTGGTTGATTTGTTTCTTGCCGTGCAAAATGGCAGCCTCCAAAACATCCAAATCGAATTTGATGAAAGAACTTATGCAACTGTTGTTGCTGTAAGTGGTGGTTATCCGGGGGACTACAGGAAGAATTTGAAAATTAATAAATTTGAAAATTTGAAAATTAATGCGGGCACAATTATTTTTCAGGCTGGAACAAAACAAACTGCAGATGGCATTGTAACCAACGGCGGCAGAGTGCTGGCTGTTACTTCGTGTGGCGATAATATTGCCGAGGCTGTGAACAGATCAAAATCAGTGCTTGAGCAAATTCATTTTGATGGAATGTATTTCAGGAAAGATATCGGGTTTGAGTTTGGAGAATAGTCAGAGAGTCGGGAGAGTAAGGAAGCCAGGAAAGTCGAGGAAAAGATACCGGGCTTTGTAATGCTGATGCTGCAATGTTTCTTACAACAGCACAAGACTATTTGGGAAAAATTGCTGTGAAAGGTAAAATGAAGATATAGAATGGTAGGGTGGATTGTCCTGACGATCCGGCGGCAGTCGGACAGGCGATAGAAAAAGAATAACGATAAACTAATGATTTTCATTAGGGACTTTTTTGAAATTGCTGATGATAATATAAATTCAGGCGTTGGCGACAATTCTCATG
>JAHEZC010000460.1 GCA_023251275.1 Parafilimonas sp.
GTTTTCAATGTGGCTATACTGAGATGGCAGAAAACAAAAGCATTACCAAAACGTATAAGATTGCTATAAGCGGTGGCAATGAAACGCCGATGAACAGCGACGATAGCGTAAAAATGCTTGGCAATAACCGACTTTCTGCAGACGGACAATATATCATCAGCGCCAATGCAGTTAAAGTAATGAATGTATCCGGCGCTGATTTTTACACGGACCTTCCGCAATCCAATGCATATATCTGTAATTCCCTGATGTATCGCCATTGGGATGAATGGGAAGACGGAAAATTCAATCATCTCTTTATTGCTCCCGCAATGAATGGCAAAGGGGGAGCAGCGAAAGATATTATGAAAAATGAACCTTATGACTGTCCGCAAAAACCTTTTGGTGATGATAAAGATTTTACATGGAACCCCGACAACAAACATTTCGTATATGTGTGCAAAAAAAAATCTGGTACCGATTATACGATCAGCACCAATACAGACCTCTATGAATACAGCGTGGAAAAAGATACTTCAGTAAATCTCACGGAAGGGATGATGGGTTACGACATGAATCCTCTTTACAACAAAAAAGGAGAGCTTGCGTGGATAAGTCAGAAGCGTGATGGTAATGAAGCAGACAAACAGGATATTGTTGTCTTCAACGGTATCACCAAAATAAATCTTACAGAGCAACGCGATGATATACACGTAGAGAAATTTATCTGGAGCGATGATGACAAAACAATATTTTTCATTGCACCAATTGATGGTACGCTGCAACTTTTTTCTGTGGAGTATCCCGGGCTAACCAAGATGATGCCTGTAGTAAAACAAATAACCAAAGGCGATTTTGATGTGAGTGAAATTATCGGGCAAAGCAGCAACATACTTATCATAACAAGAACAGATATCAACCATGCTGCCGAATTGTATTCAGTGAATATTTCCGATGGCACTATGAAACAGTTATCTCATGTAAATGATGAAGCGTATAAAACTATCGGTATGTGTAAAGTGGAGCGCAGGTATGTTACAACAACGGACAATAAAAAAATGCTGGTGTGGGTGATCTTCCCCCCCAACTTTAATGCAAATAAAAAATATCCTGCGCTGCTGTATTGCCAGGGCGGTCCCCAATCACCTCTAACTCAATTTTATTCATTCAGGTGGAATTTTCAATTGATCGCCTCAAGAGGTTACATTGTAGTTGCTCCATGCCGGCGAGGCATGCCTGGCTTTGGTACCGAGTGGAATGAACAGGTGAGCAAAGACTGGGGCGGCCAGGTGATACAGGATTATTTCAGCGCCATTGATGCGGTATCAAAAGAAAGATATGTGGATACTGCAAGACGCGGATGCGTGGGTGCAAGTTTTGGTGGCTATTCTGTATTTCAAATGGAAGGTATGCACAATCACCGTTTTAAAACTTTTATTTCACATGATGGTGTGTTTGATTTCAGAAGCGAATACGGTACTACAGATGAAATGTGGTTTGAGAATTGGGAAAAAGGCGGCGCATATTGGGAAAAGGATAATGCTGCTGCGCAACAGTCATTCAGACAGAGCCCGAGCAATTTTGTGGACAAATGGGATACGCCAATCATGATCATACAAGGCGGAAAAGATTACCGCGTACCGATAGGTCAGGGGCAGGAGGCATTCCAGGCTGCACAACTGCGGGGCATTAAAAGCAGATTTTTATATTTTCCTGATGAAAATCATTGGGTGCTGAAAGCACAGAATGCATTGGTATGGCAGAGAGAATTTTTTAAATGGCTGGAGGAGACTTTGAAGTGATCAAAACCTATAAGGTTTTTGAAACCTTATAGGTTTAAATTATACGAATTATGACTAAAGCTCATCATTTACCCTTAATCCCCGGTAAAATATATCACCTGTTTAACAGGGCAGTTGGTAATGAAAAATTGTTCAATTCAAAGGAAAATTATCTATACTTTCTTCGCAAATATGGTGAGCATTCTAAAGCAGTATGCGACACTTATTGCTATTGTTTATTGCCAAATCATTTTCATCTGCTTGTAAAAATTAAAGATGACAAAAATATTACCGATCATTTCCAGAGGATTAAGGGAAAAGAACCTGATGTTTATGATAATATTAAATTGAGTGATTTTATTATGGAACGCGTCGGTAACTGGCTGAATAGTTATACAAAAGCATTCAATAAAATGTATAATCGTAAAGGAGCATTATTTATGGATTATACAAAACGAACGGAAATAGAAAAAGATAATGATTTCTGTAAAATAATTCATTATATCCTCGCTAATCCCGTACACCATGGGTTGGTAAAAACAATTGAAGAGTGGCCTTACTCATCTTATCATAGCTTTTTATCTGATTCCCCAACGCGATTGCTGAGAAATGAAATTCTGGATTGGTTTGGTGGAAAGAAACAATTTATGGAGTTTCACAGACAACCGATACATCTGAAACTTTCATCATTATTGGAAGTAAACCTATAAGGTTTTTGAAACCTTATAGGTTTGCTGTTATCTCTTCAAAAATTTATCAGCCAATAATTTTTGCATCACCTCATCTTTCATATTCCTGCTGATGGGAATTTCCATATTGCCGATATGTATAATATTGCCTTCAATACTTTTCACTTTTGCAACCTGCACAATAAAGGATTTATGCACTTTTAAAAATTTTTCTGCAGGTAAACTTTCCTCCGCACTTTTGAAAGTGAGATAAGTGATATATTTTTTTTCAGCAGTATGTATGGCCACATAGTTTTGCAGCGCTTCTGCAAATAAAATATCATCATAAAAAATTTTGACGATTTTATTATCGGCCTTTATAAAAATAAAATCATCATTCGTTTCTCTTACGATTTGGTCGTGTGAAGCCATATTCTTTCTTGCATCATAATATTCTTTCGCTTTCATCACAGCTTTTAAAAAACGGTTGAACGAAACAGGTTTCACGAGATAGTCAAGCACATCCAATTCAAATCCTTCGAGTGCATATTCGGGATAAGCAGTGGTAAGTATCACCATTGGCGGATGAACAAGAGATTTCAAAAAATCAAGACCACTCAACTTTGGCATCTGTATATCGAGCAGTATAAGCTGTACTTCCTCCTGATCCAATACTGTCAAAGCTTTCAGTGGATTATCAAATTCTCCTGACAGATGCAGAAACTCTATATCATCAATGTATTCCTTAAGCCCCTTCCTTGCAAGCGGTTCATCGTCTATTATGATAGTATTGAGAAGCATAACGAGTGGTGAATAATTTAATCATCAACAATCAGTTTCAATGAT
>JAHEZC010000023.1 GCA_023251275.1 Parafilimonas sp.
TTATTATTGTTTGTCTCCATTTATTTCTTCAATTCTTTTGTGGGACTTTTGTGACACCTGCGACGTGTCGCACCAGTCGCACCTGTCCCTAAATTTTTAAACTACGCAACCAGCTCTTCACTTAGTTCATTAATGATTTTATCAGTATCGTCACCAGACAACTGCTGCATTTTTCCCAATCTTTTGGTAACCCATTTATATTTTGTTCTTCAATCATTGCTTAATTTCTATTTCGTTTTTCTATTCTAACTCTTGTCATTCTTTCCCTCAATCCTCCCTCGTTAATAAATGCCTTTTCCAAAGATTTTATTTGCTGGCTTAAGAGGTGAGTCACAATTTTTATCAGGCAAATCATTGAGTTGGCACAAATTTCCTGCTCCGGATTTTCAATAGCTTTAATATAGGTTTGGTAAGTGGCGTTGGGGGTTCTGTTCAGCTCACGAAATCGCATCGTAAAGCGGTGGTCTTTTTCCCAGAGTTTTAATTTGTTGGTTCTCAAAAAATCCTGGTAGTCAATCAGCAATTCCTCCAGGCTTGCCCGTGCCACATTGGTAAGCTTAATTTCCGTCTCCTTAGAAGTGGCTGAGGCCATGCTTGCTTCTGCAATATTTTGCTTGCCCGATCTTGCAGCCTGTACCATTTGATCAATGGTGCGGTCATATTTTTGAAAAAACCTTTTTGTAAAATAAACCGTCCCATCATAAATAATTTCTGCTTTCTGGTAGGTTATCAGGTTTCGGTAACCGCCATGCACCGGTATAAAGCCTTCGTTTTTATTATTGTTTGTCTCCATTTATTTCTTCAATTCTTTTGTGGGACTTTTGTGACACCTGCGACGTGTCGCACCAGTCGCACCTGTCCCTAAATTTTTAAACTACGCAACCAGCTCTTCATTTAGTTCATTAATAACTTTATCGGTATCGTCACCAAACAACTGCCACATTTCATCCAATCTTTTGGTAGCCCATTTATATTTTGCTCTTCATTCATTGCTCAATAATGTTCTTTTCTCAATAACTAACTTTCTTTTCAACAACACCGACGAAACAGCGGAGTTATACCTGCGTTAATTCCCTTTCTTTTTATTGCCCTTGATAATTTTCTTATCCTCGCTTTCTATTCTTCGTGTAACTTTCTTTAAGTCTTCAGCAGGCGGCAAAGCTTCAGGTTGAACACCTCTTTCCTTAAGCATTTTGCGCACTGCAAGATTATTTTCAATATGCTCATTCGAAATAGGTGCTTCTCCTTTTAAATCCTTCTCAATAACATTATGGCTCGTTAACTCATTGGCAAAATCTTTTGCCTTAATAGTAAGTGTAGGTAAAAAATCGGCTAAAGGTCTCACAGAAGAAACGCCCAGTTTTCTTTTCATATCGCCGGTAGAAAACCCTCCGAACAAAGCCTGGTCGCCTTTGGATTTTATGATGGCAAAACCTGCACTATCAACGCCTCTTTCATATAAAACTCCTGAAAGTTTTTTCTCACTTTTTGTTAGTTTTTCTCTTGCGGATACCCTTGCAATGTCCAGCAGGCGCTGTTCGATAATTTCCTGTTTCCTTGTCTGTACGGCAAAATAAGTTTGGGCAAATGCTACAGATTGTTTTGAAGGATCACCGTTTTGGGCAACAATATAACAGGCATAACGCGTTAATGCAATATCTTCAAGTTCCCTTTGAGCCCCGCTGCCTAACTCCACCATTTTGTTGACGTCAACGAAATGGTCAGAAAGCTTTTCTCCAGCATTTATACACGCATCTTTTGCTTTATCTATAACTTTTAAAAAATTGCGCCAATCAGTGTAGGAAAATATTTCTTGCAATTCCCTTGCACTCCAGCATTCAATGCCTTTATAATCGTACGCTGCCAGTTCAAATTGCAAGAACAATTCTGCTATTAATTCTTTTTTCATAAATACATTTTATGCAACCAGTTCTTCATTTAGTTCATTAATAATTTTATCGGTATCGTCACCAAATAACTGCCACATCTTTCCCAAACCGCCAACTGCATTAAACGGGTTGAGTTCAAAATCATCCCTCTCAATATGAAAGCTGGTGGCAATATAATCTTTTATCATGCGCAGCCATTGCATCTGTTCATCAGTAAACCGGTTGTGCTGCCCGGCATTCTGCTTTAATATCCACTGTTGAAAATTCTTGTCAACCGTTTTATCATACACCGTAAGCTGTTTATCAATGCCGGTTATATTGCGTATTAAAGAAACCAGCGCCACGAGTTCATTTTTCGGGGAACCGTTGGCAGCAGACAGGTGTTCATAAGCCCGCCATATATTGAGCGGCGCCAGTAAAGGCTTTTCTGTTTTAAGCGTGGTGAGCAGGTCTTTGAGCATGGAATAAGTAAGCTGTCTGCGGCGGTAAGGCTGGTCATAAAACAACTGCAAAGCGGTTATCTCATCTTTATGCGTTTCTATCCATTGCTTAAAATTATTTACGAGCTCGTTGCTTTTATTGGTAAGGTCAGCATCCCACCCAACATTCAGTAATGAATCGGGGCTAATCACATCCATTAGCTGTTCATGCGCTTTGCGTACATTTTCAATATAGGTGTTTAGTTCACCGGTGAAAGGTGCGGCGGCAGATTCGATTAATCGTGAGTGATGAGCCGTGAATGATGAATGGATTTCTTCCGGTGATGCATCTGGCTTTTCGCTTTCAACCTTATGCCTTAAGCCTTCCATCGTATCCGGGTCATAAGCATTCAGCAAAGCTTTGGCAATATCGCTGAATGTTTTGCCATTTGTTTTCTCTGTGAAGACGGCTTTCTCTTTATCGGTCAGTTGCTTTTCGAGCCTTGTTAAACGGTTGGCCAGCGAAGTAAACAATTCTTCATCTCTTGCACCAACAGCCACAGCGCCAAGCAAATTCTTTAAAGGGATGCCCGGCTTTTTTTCCAATGGCCTGCTATCTGTTTTTAAAGATTGGGTGATACCGATGGCATCTACAATTACAAAATGGTCTTTCACCTGTTTTGCATTGGGCGATACTTTTTTTAAATCATCTAAAGAAATGGTACGTGTGCCCCTGCCTTTCATCTGTTCAAAATAATTCCTGCTTTTTACATCCCGCATAAACAGCAAACATTCCAACGGCTTTACATCGGTGCCTGTGGCGATCATATCTACGGTAACGGCAATGCGCGGATAATACTCATTCCTGAAATTCTGCAAGGTGCCTTTTGCATCATCAACGCTGTATGTAATTTTTTTACAGAACTTATTTTCTTCTGCAAACTCTTCCCGAACTATTTGAATGATGTCGTCTGCATGACTGTCATTTTTTGCGAAGATGAGGGTTTTGGGAGTTTCGAAGTCCGCCTCACCCTGACCCTCTCCACGAGGAGAGGGAAGAAGAAAGCGATCAGGAAACATTTCGGGTAAATGTTCTTTAAATGTTTTTATGATAAGCCTTATCTGGTTTGGGTTTACTACTTCATTGTCCAGCTTCTTATTCGTGTAGGCATAATCATCATCTAATTGCTGCCAGCGTTTTTTACGACTCAGCTTTTCACGATGGTCAACATATTCGCCTTTCCATATAACGCCGCCTTGTTTGCTTACCTGTGTTTCTATCATATATACATCATAGCCTACATTCACACCATCGAGTACTGCCTGTTCATGCGCGTATTCGCTTACTACATTGCTATTGAAGAAACCAAACGTTCTGTTATCGGGAGTAGCCGTTAAGCCAATCAGGAAAGCATCAAAATAATCGAGCACTTGTTTCCATAAGTTATAAATACTTCGGTGGCATTCATCAATTACGATAAAATCAAAATATTCAATGGGCAGCTTTGCATTGTAAGCAACAGGTATCGGTTCTTTAGGCTGCCATCTTTCATTGGGATTTTCTTCTTCAGCAGTTTCATCCAGTTCTTCACCTTTTAAAATAGAATACAATCTTTGAATCGTGCTGATATAAACCTGATTGCCCGGCGGAACGTAAGAAGATTTTAAACGCTGTATATTATACAGTTCAATAAACTTGCGGTTATCGTCATTGGGCAGGTAAGCCATGAACTCCTGCTCTGCCTGTTCGCCCAGGTTTTTTGTATCTACCAAAAACAAAATTCTTTGTGCGCCTGCATATTTAAGTAAGCGATAAATAGATGTAATGGCAGTAAAAGTTTTACCCGAACCCGTTGCCATTTGTATCAAGGCTTTTGGTTTGGCTTTTTTAAATGATCTTTCAAGATTGTTGATAGCTGTTATTTGACAATCTCTCAAATGCTCCGTTGGTAAAGCAGGAAGGTTGTGTAGTCTTTTACGAAGCGAATCATCATATCTCATCCATTCCATAAATGTTTCAGGGCGATGAAAGCTGAAAACTTCTCTTGAACGTGGCTTAGGGTCGCGGTAATCTGTAAAGCGTGTTACTTCACCGTTGCTTTCGTATAAGAATTCAAGCGGCTTAGTGTTTAAGTATTTAAGTTTTGCTTTTGCATAATCTTCTGTCTGGTCTTCGTGTGCCGTTAAATGTAAACCTTCTTCAGCACGTTTTGCTTCAATGACACCAACAGGTTTTTTATCAACAAATAAGATATAATCTGCAGGGCCAACATCAGTTTGATATTCCCTAACGGCAATACCCGTGCCTGCCGCAAGATTGATGCTGGATTTGTATTGAATGATCCATCCGCAATCCCTGAGTTGTTTATCAATATTATCTCTTGCTATTTGTTCAGGGTTTTGATTCATAAACTTTTCAGAATGAAGAATTCCTGACCAATTTAGTAAAAAAATATAAACGCGGGCAGCCTGAAAACGTGATAATTGTATAAAGCTCCTTTAAATCGCTAAATTCCGCGACATAAATATCCTTCATTCATGCAGATAATTTTCCCTTATCAATTTTTTATTACCTACGATCCACACCACATCGTTCCATTCAAAAACGGTATCCGATACAGGATTCAAAATGCGCTCATTATTTCTTTCTATGCCCGCCACCAGCCCCTTCGTTTTTTCCCTGATGCCTGAAGAGCGTATGGATAATTCTTTTAGGCGGTTATGCTCATCCACCACAATTTTCATCAAAGCGATGTTCTCTTTATCTTCTTCAAATTTTTCTTCATCTCTCATCTCAAGCGCAGGCTTCAGTTGCTGCAACTGGCTGTCTGTTGCAATGACGCCGATGGTATCATGCGGGTATAATTTTTCATAGCGGCTTGGCGCATAAATTATTTTTTCACCTCTTTCAATGAAAGCGATATTGATGCCGTATTGTTCCCGCCATGCGAGCTCCTGCAGCGCTTTGCCCGCAAAGGCTGCAAAAGGACTGATGGTAAAACCGGCAAGATGTACATCCCAGGGGGACAGGTAAGATTGTGTTTGCTGCTCTTTTTCTTTTTGATTAAGGTTGTGCAAAAAACGGGTTTGAATTCTTTCATAAAACATTTCCAGTCTCTGCCTGAAAATATACAATACTACAGGCATCACGATCAATGATCCGCCCAAAGCAATGCTTATTGAAAATAATTGTCTCAACAAAAATCCAAGTAAAACAACTGCAATCACATTTCTTATTACTTCCAGCAATACAAGCGGACCGCGGTTATATTTTTTATCGAGCCAAAGCGTGGCGTAAGCAGTGCCTTTCATTTTTTTTACAGTTAGCGCCCACGCAAAAGGCGCCATTGCAGAAAGCGTGATCACGGCTGTAAGAATTTTGGCGAAGAGCGCATTGCTGAGCCTGTCAATAAGAAAGGGAGTAATATAATGTGTGGTGAGTAATATAAGGGCGATGATAATAACAGTATTGATCAATATCAGTTGGATATAAGCGGTAAATACTTTTTTCCAGTTGCTCTCGCCTTCTATCGTTTGCATGCCTGTGCTGTAGCGGTCAATAGATTTAACCCATTTAGCTGGAAGGTGTTTTTCCAGGAAAAAATACAACGGATCTGCCAGCTTCATCATATAAGGCGTGGTAAATGTGGTGATGACTGATACGCCCACTGCAATCGGGTACAAATAATCACTCGTTACTTTAAGCGATAAACCCAACGTGGCAATGATGAAAGAAAATTCTCCTATCTGCGACATGCTCGTTCCCGCCTGCACTGCCTGCTTCAGCGGCTGACCCGCCAGGAGAGCGCCGGTGCTTACAAAAACTGTTTTACCAATTATAACCATCAGTGTGAGAATAATTACCGGTACAGCGTATTCCACCAATAAAGACGGATTGATCAGCATACCGACCGACACAAAAAATATGGCGCCAAATAAATTTTTTACCGGGGTAACAAGGTGCTCAATTTTTTCAGCCTGTGCGGTTTCGGACAAAATGGAACCCATGATAAATGCACCCAATGCTGCTGAAAATCCCACATTGTCTGCAAGTACCACCATCCCCAAACATAAAGCCAGTGCGACGATCAGCAGGGTCTCATTGGTTAACCATTTTGAAATTCTCTTTAAAAAAGTCGGCAACAAAAAAATGCCTGATAAAAACCATAAACTTAATAAAAAACCAAGCTTCACAACGGAGAACAGCATTTCTTTACCTTCAAACCCTTTGCTTACGGCAAGTGTAGATAGCAACACCAGCATCAGGATGGCAATCAGGTCTTCTATGACCAATACGCCGAGCACCAACCCGGTAAATTTTTTTGCTTTTAACTCCAGTTCCTCAAAGGCGCGGAAGATGATGGTAGTGGATGATATGGCAATGATGCCGCCGAGGAAAATACTGTCCATCACTGGCCAGCCAAACATTTTTCCGGCCAGGTAGCCTAATCCGAACATGAAGGCAATTTCAAACGGCCCTGTAATGGCTGCACTGCCGCCAACGCTGACTAATTTTTTAAAGCTGAATTCCAACCCTAATGTAAATAGTAAGAATACTACGCCAATATCGGCCCATATCCTGATGCCTTCAATATCTGAGATAGTGGGGAACAGAGAAAAGTTCGGGCCTACCAGCAGCCCGGCAATAATATATCCGAGCACCACAGGTTGCCTTAATCTTTTAAAAAGCAAAGTGGTGACTCCTGCCGCACCGAGTATCAGTGCAAGATCTTTTATAAGCTGGGGAATATGAGTCATGGTTTCAATCAAATATAATTGATTATACCAAAACCTGTGATGATAAATGTTTTCCGTGGAGTTTCAGAACAGGAGTAAGATGATTGATTTATTCTGCCGAAAGTTTTTCCAGCACATAAAATACTATGGGACAGAATGCTGAATTTTTTAAAGTGATGGTTTGCCGCTTCAGCAATACATCTTCATTCGTATATGGGAAGCGCACACAATCTGAAGGACGCACTTCATAAATGCTGCAGAAATTATCGGTTCCTAAAAACGGACAAGGCGTTTGTTTTGCTACATAATCTCCGTCTTCGTCGAGGTGCAGGTATGTTTCAATAAATTCACTTTCACGCATCTTTACATGCCTGCTGATGCGTTTAATATCCGGCGTTTTAAAACGTGGTGAATAATTTTTGCAACAGGCCGCACATTCAAGACAATTGATCCTGCTGAAAGCTTCTTCGTGTAAGGCGGGCAATTGCTTCAATACTTTATTCTTATCTGCTCTCTGCAAAAAGCGTTTGAATTTTTTTTGATGATCGCCGGTATTTTTTTGGCTTTTGCCGTGATTTACTTCCGCCATAAAAAGAAAATTATTTTTACAAAGTTGGTGTTTAATTTTCAGGAGAAAATTTACTTTGCGGGAATTTAATCATGCTCAATAAGAATGCGCAGCAATTTTGATAAGTACAGGCCCGTAATATCCATAACTTTTAAAGGAAAGGTTTTAATCTTCATTATCAGGCTTGTCTATCTGCTGAGAAAGTGGATAGGCCGGCCTCAGTGGGATGAAATTGTGTCAGCGCATCATGAAGACCCGCTTAAAATGACGTTTGCCGAAAAAGTGTATATGGGCCATAAATATTATTATAAGGCAATGGTAAAGTCAGAAGCTAATTCGGGGCTGAAAGAACATTTCAAAAATCAGTCTTTACAATTTCATATTCCCGGCGGATTTATTCCGCAGCAATCATTCACGCTTGGAGCAGGCGGCGATCTTATTCCTTACGAATGTGTGAATACTGAAACCTGTAAAAATTTATGGGATGATGTTGGCAGCTTTCTGTTCGGCAATGATCTTGTATTTGCAAATCTCGAAACACCTGTTGATACATCAATGACAAAAAGCGCCGCTCCTGAAATAATGCTGCATGATATGTATTTCAATGCAGACGAAGAAACTTTCAGTATATTTTCCGGCTTGGGAAAATACAAAGGCTATGATGTGCTGTCCATTGCCAATAATCACTCACTCGATATGGGTATGAAAGGCCTGATCAATACGATGCATTTTCTCCGCTCAAAAAATATTGAATTTACAGGGGCTGCACCAAACGAAGCTGCAACACACAGCTTCCCCATTATCGAAAGAAATGGTATTAACACAGCTTTTTTATCTTACACCTATTCGCTTAATAAAGAAGAGTTGCCGGAAGATGCAAAATGGCTCTGCAATCATGTGCCGCTGAATGAAACAAATCCCGATATTTCATTGATTGTGCAGCAGGCGGCTATTGCAAGACAAAAAGGTGCAGACATTATTGTGGCATTGCTGCATATCGGCTGTGCATACCAGGCCTATCCCAGCATGCATACAGTGCAAAACATCAGGAATATCTGTACACATACAGGTATTGATATTATATTGGCAAGCCATCCGCATAATGCGCAGCCCATTGAAATATTTACTTCACATGCTAAACAGCATTTGATTGTCTATTCTCCCGGCGACCTGGTAGGGTATGATATTTTTAAGTGGTGCCATCTTTCGTTACTGCTGAAAATAACTGTTACAAAAGGAAGGATTGGAAACAAGGTGCATACACTTATAAGCCGCCTCGAAGTAATGCCAGTGTATATGCACGCTGAAGCAGTGAAGGGGCGAATAAAGTCTTTGCAGTTGCGTAATTATTATAATCTTGCAGAAGCTCCCGAAAACTTTTTTACAAAGAAAAAAGACCTGGAAAAGTTTCTTGAAATACAGATGTTTTTCAATGAGTTCATCAATATGCCTCTAAAAACAAATACAGGGAAATATTCTTTAGTGCAGGTGGAAGAAGAATAAGCATCCGAATGCACATCAGAAAATTCTCACCTGCGGGTCCCCGCTTTCGTAAGAAGACGGGCTTAGGTTTTTTTAATCGTCATGCCTGCGCAGGCAGGCGTCTCATGAATTGGAAACGTTACAAATAAAATCTCCTGGCATTTTTTCTTTTACACAACGGTTAATGCAAAAAATGCAATAATGAAATGTTGAAATCAATAAGAATAAAATTTTTAGCTTCGTATAACAGCGTTAATCATCACGTCGGCTGTAAACGAAACGAAAAGCCTTTCATAAAACAAAAATCGTGACAATATGAAAAAGATAACATTAATAGCTCTGACACTTGTTACAACGTTCGGACTTGGTTACGCTTTTAAATCAATTACAACAAAGAATAATCAAAAACAGGAACCAATAAAAAAAGTAACAGGCATTGGCGGCATCTTTTTCAAATGCAAAGACCCGCAGAAAATGAGAGAATGGTATAAGTCCCATCTTGGTTTGAATACCAATCAGTATGGGGCAGTTTTTGAATGGAGGCAAGGGGCAGATACTACTAAAAAAGGATTTACGCAATGGAGCCCGTTTAGTGAAAAGACAAAATACTTTGAACCTTCCGCAAAGGACTTTATGATCAATTACAGGGTAGAAAACTTAGAAGCACTTATTGATCAGCTTCAAAAAGAAGGTGTAACAATTACCGATAAAATTGAAACGGCTGAATATGGCAAATTTGTTCACATTGTTGATATAGAAGGAAACAAAATTGAACTGTGGGAACCTGACGATACAGAGTTTGAAAAGTTAGGTAAACAAATAGGCAGCGAGACCACAAAATAATGAATAATGCAACGGTTAATATAATAAACGCAACGGACATTGATTGAAAATCAATAAGGATAAAATTTTTAACTTCGTACACTAACGTTAATCATCGCATTACAGGCAATGCTAAACGAAAGCAAACACGACAACATTCGGACGATAATGAACAAAGAAATTAAATCATACAACAACCAACAAACAGAAACAGACAAAGAAATTTGTGACTTGCTTGCTCAGACAATAGACAACGAATTGACCGAAGCAGAAAGTAAAATTTGGCACGCTCATCCAGTTTGGTTTTTGGACGGCAATCCGACAGTTGGTTACAGCAAACAGAAAAAGGGAATAAGACTTATGTTTTGGAGCGGAGCTGACTTTGACGAAGAAAATTTAAACATTAAAGGAGTGAAATTTAAAGACGCTTCCATTTTTTACAATGATGTGACAGAAATCAACACAAAAGACCTAATGGCCTGGCTTCAAAAATCAAAACAAATCCAATCGGACTATAAGAACCTAATAAAAAGAAAAGGAAAATTAGAAAAACTTAAATAGTATGCAGATAACACCTGAACACAACGCAAGAATGGCAAAAATGACTTTTGCTATAGTGTATCCTCTCTATGTTACGAAAATTGAGAAAAAAGGCAGAACAAAACAAGAATTGCATCAAGTCATTGAATGGCTAACAGGTTTTGACGAAAAAAAAATTCAAGAGATGATTGAAGAAAATGCAACTTTTGAAACATTTTTTAATAAAGCAAAATTGAACTCTGCTGCTGACCTGATTAAAGGAGTAATCTGTGGTTACAGAATTGAAGAAATTGAAAACACTTTAACCAGGCAAGTCCGGTATCTTGACAAGTTGGTGGACGAATTAGCGAAAGGTAAAAAAATGGAGAAAATTTTAAGAAGTTAACTATTCATCTATAAAATTGATTATTATGAAAAAAATACAATTCACCGTTATAATTAATGTCCCTTCAAAAAAAGTTTATGATGTAATGCTGGGCATTAGCAATAAATCAACTTATGAGCAATGGACTGCTATGTTTAACCCGACATCTACCTATGACGGGAGTTGGAATAAGGGCAGCAAAATGCTTTTTATAGGAGTTGATGAAAAAGGAGAAAAGGGTGGTATGGTTTCAGAGATAGCTGAAAACATTCCCAACCGATTTGTTTCAATTCGACATTACGGACTTGTAAAAGCAAATTTAGAAATAACAGAAGGACCAGAAGTTGAAAAATGGGCAAATGGATTTGAAAATTATACTTTTGAAGAAAACAACGGAGCTGCCAAAGTTACTGTTGACTTAGACACCACAGAAGATTTTTTAGATTACATGAACCAGACCTACCCAAAAGCCCTCGACAAATTGAAAGAACTCTGTGAAAAATAGAATGATACAAATAGATTACAATTACGAAGAAAGAAACACAGCCTGAAACAGCGGTTTGGCAAAAGTGGCGGTTCAGTCCTCCGCAGACACATTTGTGGTTCAACAAACATTCGTTCTCCGCATCAACATTTGTGGTAAAAATCGCCACTTTCGCCAAGCCGCAAAACGTTACAGGCAATGTTAAACGAAAGCACAATCACTGCAGGCATATTTAAAGTAACCATACACATGGTTTCAAGTCTTGACGGAATTATTGCCAAAAAAGACAATAGCGTTTCATGGTTTGAGACATCTGACTATTATGAGAAAGGAGTTGAAGTTACTGAACAAGACGCGGAGGAATTTCTTAAAACAATAGATTGCTATGTAATGGGTTCACGGACATACGAACACGCCCAGGAACTTTCAAAATCTTATGGGTGGGCTTATGGAGATACACCGACAATTGTGCTAACTCAAAGAGACTTGCCGATTGACAGGCAGAATGTTGAAATTTATTCAGGCGACCTGAACAAACTTGTGAACGAACGACTAAAACCAAACTACAAAAATGTCTGGCTTGCAGGTGGGGCAATGCTTGCCAAAGATTTCATTCGTTTAAAATTGGCGGACGAAATAAGATTATCAGTTATGCC
>JAHEZC010000461.1 GCA_023251275.1 Parafilimonas sp.
TGAAGTAGCTGGCACAAGGGTTGAATTAAAGATCAGGTACAAAGAAAGCGTTGAAGAATTGGCATGAACAATAATTCATATACTACACCCTCCTATAGGGGGGCCGGGAGGCTAAAGGCGATTATCATAGATGATGAGCCTGATTGCTGCGAATCTCTTGCAATTTTACTGGAACGCTTTTGTCCTGAAGTGACCATTTCAGCTATATGTAATTCAGGTATGCAGGCAATCTCCGCTATACAGGAAATACAACCACATCTTGTTTTCCTTGACATTGAAATGCCTTACATGAATGGCTTTGAACTGCTGGAAAAATTACCGGCGATTGACTTCGAACTAATTTTCACAACCAGCTATGACCAGTATGCTATAAAAGCATTTCGGTTCAGCGCACTGGATTATTTACTGAAACCCATTGTGCGGGAAGATTTGCAAAAAGCAGTGAGTAAAGCAGTGAGTCGTGCAAAAAGTCCACTACCCCAGCAACTCGAAATTTTACTGCAGAAAATAAATCAAACAACCAATCCTATTCAACGGATTGCACTTCCAACAATGGATGGGCTGCAATTGGTGCCTGTCAGTTCCATTATCAGTTGTGCATCTGATGGCAATTATACAAACTTTTTGATGAAGGATAAGCAGAAAATTGTTGTATCCCGCCAGTTAAAAGAAGTGGAAGAAATGCTGTCAGAGCATTCTTTTTTACGTGTGCATCACTCCTACCTCGTAAACATGAACGAGATAAATAAATATTTAAAAGGCGAAGGCGGTTACCTGGTGATGAGTGATGGTTCCACAGTTGATGTTTCGCGGAGCAAAAAAGAAGATCTGCTGAAAAGACTGCTGCCGTACAAAGAATAGAAACCTGTGATTATCATAATTTTTTTTCAGCGATTAAAAATCAAAAAAGGAGTTTGTAACTTTAAGAAAAAATACAATGCCCGATAAAACACTAAAAGAAAAACTTATAAATAAAATTAAAGAAATTGATGACCCTGCTATCCTTGAAGAAGTCTCCAACCTCTTTGAATTGCAGGAATCAGAAACAATTTATAAAGTGAACGAAAAACAGGGAAAATCTATCGAAGAAGCTAAAGAGCAAATCAAAAACAAACAAACTCTCAGCAACGAACAGGCAGATAAAGAAGCTGATGAATGGCTAAACGAATAACCTGGACATACCGGGTACATCGTGACAGGAAAGAAATTCTTCTTTACTGGAAACATCGCAATCAATCCTCCACTTACAGCAGGAAGCTCAACGCACTTATTAAAAAAGCAATAGATCTTGTTGCAGCCCACCCATACGTCGGCCGCAAGACCGATATTGAAAACGTAAGGGTGAAGCTCGTAAGGGATTACCTTGTATTTTATGAAATTGCTGAAGAAGATATTTTCATTCTTGCAATATGGGATAACAGAAGAAACCCTGAGAATGCTCCTTATTAACCGGTTTCCGGCAATGCGGTAAGCATAATAAAATATTGTTGAAGCTGCTTCGGTACAAAGAATAAAAAAAGTTTAAAAGGTTATTTCACCACATAGGATTATAGAAACATAGGTACACATAGATGTGTTTTTTGTGACGTATGTAACCTTTTTTGCATTGATATTTCGTGCCTGCGGCACGATCGTAAATAATCAATGTGCCCGGCAAATTTGTATTTTTGTTTTGTGGAAGTAAGAGAACCAATCGTTGCTTATGGCAAACAAAAATTTTCCATTGAAGAATATCTTGAAATGGAAAATGCTTCTCCAGAAAAGCATGAGTATTATAAGGGAGAAATTATTGAACGTGCTCTATGCAATGTCAGGCATAACAGGATTACGGGAAATTTATTTGGGAATATAATGTTGCATTTGAAAAGAAAATCTTTCCATGTATTTGGTAGTAATCAGCGACTGCATGTACAAGCCAATACATTTTTTACCTACCCTGATATTTCTATTGTTTGCGGAGAAGTTATCACGCTAAATAGCGATGAATATAATGTGCTGAATCCTGCTGTGATTATTGAAGTGCTTTCCCCCTCAACAAAGAATTATGACCGTGGCGAAAAATTCAAATTATACCGCGACATAGCAACCTTAAAAGAATACCTTCTTGTTGATTCAGAAAGCATACATATAGAAGTATTCAGGCTGAATGAAACCCGCCATTGGGAGTTGGAAGAATACAAGACAATTACAGACCATTTTTCAATTAAAGCCATTGACGAAACGATATCTATCTCCGAAATTTATGAGGGTGTAAATATTGAATACTGAAAGAAATATAACGTTTCCAATGCAACTAACTCTCATTGCAATCATTCTCCCTTGCAAACTATCATCTTATAATGCAAGCGGCTCATTCTGCCTTGTAATGACTTTCACTCATCTTTAATTTTATTCAACCTGAATGCCGTTCTTTTCGTAATTTCTGTTTTGTAATTTTAAAACTTAAACCGGCAGGAGGGTTTTGTTATGAAAAAATATTTTTTGATTCTCCTTTTATTATTTGCCTGGAGTGTGCCTTCAATTTCCCAGGTTTCAGATAGTCTGAAGATTGACAGTTTAAAAAAGCAGTTGTTGCATTTGAAAGATTCAAACAAAGTAGATTGTCTTAATTTATTGGCTGTCACAATTTCTTCCCAAGGTGGCCCACTATGGATGAGTTGGACTAAAAAAGCGGATTCATTGTATCATTATGCTTCAATCGCATGCCGGGAGGCAAATAAAATTGATTATAAAAGAGGGATCGCTGTATCATTAAAAAATTTGGCAAACAGTGAATATCTGAGGGGAATTGATTTAAGAAAAAACAAAAAAGATGATTCCGCTACAATAAATGGGATGGAAAAATATTTGTCTCAGGCTATACCAATTGCTGTGGAACTGCAGGATGATGAAACATTGGGATATGCTTACGAACTTTGGGGAGATGTGCTTTTTATGAAAAGCAAATATACAGATGACGATAGCCGGGCCCTGTATTGCAAAAAGTCTATTGAACATTTTCACAAAGCCGGTAATGAACATAAAGAAGGTGAAGTATGTACATGGCTGGGAGAAAGATATACAGCAAGAGGTTATTATGAGGAAGCCCTGGAATATTGCAGCAGAAGTCTTATGCTTAATAAAAAATGGATGCAGCAGGCATATACAAACGAAGAAAAAGAATACACTAATTATCTATACCAGCAGTCATTAGCTGATATGGCTGACCTGTATAAAGCTGCAGGAGATTATCAAGCAGCATTGGAGTATTTAAATCA
>JAHEZC010000462.1:0-1921 GCA_023251275.1 Parafilimonas sp.
CCCCAGGCCATCACCATTACAAAAAACGCCGGAAAACTCACCAGCAAAGGGTTTGAAGCCGAGCTTGCTGCTGCACCGTTGAAGGGTTTTGAAGCCACTTACAATTTTGGATATACAGATGCGAAGTATCAAACACTGAAACTTTCTCAAAATGGTGAAGCGGTTAACCTGGAAGGGAACAGGCAGATATTTACACCTGATATTACTTCGATGATGGCATTACAATATAGCCTGGCAGTAAACAAAATACAATCAGTAAAAATTATTGTTCGGGGTGAATGGATGTATTTCGGAAAAACATATTTTGACCTTGCCAACACCATCAGCCAGTCTCCATATAGTTTATTGAATACACGGATTGGTATAGCCACAAAACATGCAGAATTATTTTTCTGGGGAAGAAATCTTGGTGGCAAGAAATACATTGTTTATGCGTATGATTTTGGTGCGGTGCACCTTGGTAATCCAAAAACCTATGGTACTACTTTGCGGGTAAGAATGTAAAATAAGCGTATCGTATTTGAATGATATGAAGCTATCAAAATACCTGTGCTTTCTGTAATTCTTTGTTCGCTATTTCCAAAAATTTCCTGGCAACATGAATATTATCCCTAATGCCCAAATTTCCTGCAACTGAAATGGATTTTTCAAGATCTTTTATGGCGCCGGATATTAATTCTTTCGAAGATTTTGCTGTTCCTTCCTGGAGTTTACAATAGCCCCGGCTTTGCAAGGCAGCATAGTTTAATACATCATCAAACAGTACGAGAGAGTAGTAAAAAATTGCCCTTTCGTAATCCTGGTTACTTTCCAATGATTTGGCTTTTTCAAACAATTCACTCATGTAAGAAGGTTTTCGTACATGCAAAATATCAACAAACTTTTTTACACGAACAGCTTTTGAAAAAATTAACACTTCTTTCATTTTGAACCAGGGCAAAGGAAAGTGAATTTGTCTTGTTCCGGGTGCTGCCGAAGGGCAGGATTCTTCTATAGATTTTGATTGTGGTTAAAAATTTAACCTGTTAGTTGAAGGGCAGTGATTAAACCGGCCAGTATTTTCCTATTTTCTGACGGAGGAATTTCACGCTTCTTTCCAATTGATCCATCCCTTCCGTACCGTCTTCAATACTGATCCAGCCATTAAATCCAACTCTTTTTAATTCTGAAAATATGGCATCATAATCATTCAATCCCTTACCGATTTCGCCATGTTTCAATCGTTTTGCATATCCGGCGGAACCGCTTTCCTCTCTGCGCAAATCTTCAAGTGTTCCTTCAATCAAATATCGGTCACTTGCATGCATTGTTACAACACGGTGAGAAATTCGCTTCAGCAGTTCCAGCGGATCATCGCCTGCTATATATGCATTACTTGGATCGTAATTCACACCGAAGTTTTTATGATGTACCTTTTCAACGAGTTTGCAAAACACATCCATCTTTTGTGCAAACTCAGGATACTCCCAGAAATCATCTTTGTAATGATTTTCTATGATGAGTGTAATGCCACGATCTGTTGCAAAAGGAAGACAGTCTTCAATACATGCTGCGGCAAGTTTTATTCCTTCTTCTATGGACAACTCCGGCCTTTTTTGTCCGGAGAGAACACGACAATAAGAGCCGCCCAATGTACAGGTCATATCTATCCATTTCTTCTGCTTTGCAATTTCTTTTACACGAAATGAGGAATCCGGGTGAGTGAAATCCGGTGAACAGCACATCATAGGGATCACTTTACCATGATCTTCTGCAAGCTCCCTGAAATGAGCCCATTTTTTTTCATCCTGCATTTCAATAAAACCTGCATACCATTCCAATCCATCAATATCAAGTGCGGAAGCAAGTGTAATCCATTCAGACAATTGCATGCTTCCATCTTTGCATAGCGCCTGCATGAATGCTTTGGGGAAAGCTGCTA
>JAHEZC010000462.1:1931-3254 GCA_023251275.1 Parafilimonas sp.
TAATTTAGGCATGGAAGAAGAATTATTTTTTGGATGATGGAGGAATGGTTGTTGAATCTTTTGGCGGATTGCGGCCAATGAAGGGATGCTGTTCCAGGTCCACTACCTGCCCGCTGATTGGACCGCTTTCATCTGCGAGCCAATACACTGCAGCCGCAGCAATTTCAGCCGGAAATATAATGCGCCCGGCAGGTGCATATACAGCAGGAAGGTCTTTATACCAATCATCTGCAAGACCATGTTCCCGTTTGCGTTCAATCTCTTTTTCTGTGAGAACCCAACCTGGGTTGATCTGATTTACACGCACACCATTTTCACGAAAAAGCGTATCACCTAAATTGCGTGTCAAAGTCATTAATGCTCCTTTGGAAATACTATAAGCAAATAAATTGGGTTCGCCGGAATATGCATTCACAGAGCCGATATTCAATACACAGCCTTTTGCTTTTTCAAGATGAGGCAATGCAGATTTGATCAAAAGAAAAGGAGCAACACAATTTGTTTCAAACACTTTTCTCAGCAACCCGGAACCTGTTGAATGAATATTTGACGAAACAACCCATGCTGCATTATTTACAATGGCATCCAGCTTCCCGAATGCTTTTAATGCAAGGTCAATGAGCAGTTGGGGCGCGCCATCCACGGTAATATCTTCAATCAGCAGGGCAGCTTTATCATGCCCGATTTCATTTATTACATTTTCGCCCCAGTCTCTTTCCAATCCATGTATAATCACAGATGCTCCTTCTTCCGCACAACGAATGGCAATCGCTTTCCCTATGCCGGTAGTGCTCCCGGTTACAATGATTACTTTATTTTTCAGTCGCATCTTTTATGCAGGTTTGAGTATGCTTTTTACTACTTCGCCTTTATGCATTTTTTCAAAGGCATCACGCCATTCTGTTAACTGCCATACACCGCCAATAATGGGTTTTACATCGAGCTGACCATCGGTAAGCAGAGCGATCACACGTTCCCATATTGGCCAGTTATGGCTAAAGCTTCCCTGCAATTTGACATTTTTTTGGACGATAGGATCCAATGAAAAATTAAGCGGCTCTTTGCCCCATCCTACTTTGGTGATTTGTCCATTTGGCCGCACCAGTTCTACAGCAATTTTCAATGTAGCGCTTATGCCTGCTGCATCAATTACACAATCTGCACCTAACCCATCACGATGCTTTGCCCAATATTTGGCTGTGCCGACAATAATATCGCAACCATATTTTTTTGCCGTTTCGAGGCGGAGATTGTCTGTATCAAGACCCACAACTGCAACTTCAGCGCCACAAAGCTTTGCCATTGCAGCACATAAAATTCCGA
>JAHEZC010000463.1 GCA_023251275.1 Parafilimonas sp.
AAGAGTCCAGATTTTGGGGCACACCGGGCTGGATTATTCCGTATGCCTCACCGCAAGGGAATTTGGGAAACAGGCAATAATGAACGACCTGCTTTATTTCAAATATTATTTTCTGGATACACTCCGGATGCCTTACGACAAGCAGGCGTTGCTCGATGACTTTGATGCGTTGAGTACATATCTAACCAGAACCGAACATAAATATTTTATGTTCCGTGATTTTCAGAGCAGGAATATTATTGTGAATAATGATGAAGTGTTTTTTATAGATTACCAGGGCGGCATGCAGGGCGCCTTGCAATATGATGTGGCAAGTTTGTTATGGCAGGCAAAAGCCTCGCTCAGTGATGCATGGAAAAACAGCCTGCTCGAATATTATATGGATGAGATTGATCAGTTACTGGACAAGCCTGTTGACAGAAATATATTCGTAAGCCAGTACAATGGCTATGTCCTGATAAGATTGTTGCAGGTGTTAGGCGCTTATGGTTTCAGGGGTTTGTTTGAGCGGAAGGCCCATTTTCTTACAAGCATTCCTTTAGCATTAAAAAACGTGAGATCGTTTTTAGCGAATAACCGTGTTGGCATTGCTGTTCCGGAGTTTGAACGTGTGTTGAACAATATTGTTCATGATGAAATTATTGAACGTTTTCAGCCTGTTCAGGCAAATGAACAATCGCCATTAGTTGTAAACATTTACAGTTTTTCTTACAAAAAAGGTATTCCTCCTGATGAAAGCGGCAACGGTGGCGGATTTGTATTTGATTGCCGGGGAATCTTAAATCCCGGCCGCTTTGATGAATATAAAATTTTGTCGGGACAAGATAAAAAGATAATTGACTTTTTAGAACAACAGACAAAAATGAATGATTTCCTCAACAGTGTTTTTGACCTGGTTGATATAAGTGTGGAAGATTATCTCAGGCGGGGTTTCAATACTTTATTGATTAGTTTCGGATGTACAGGCGGACAGCACAGGAGCGTGTATGCTGCTGAACAAACAGCCAGGCACCTGAGAAATAAATACAAAGTGAAAACGATCGTATCTCACACTAATGCACAAGATTGGGTGAAGTAAAATGAAATGCCATGAAAGCAATGATACTTGCAGCAGGTATTGGAAAAAGATTACAGCCATTTACTGATAAGCATCCCAAAGCGCTTGCATCCGTGAATGGAAAAAGTTTGTTGCAAAGAAATATATTGTACTTACAAAGGTTCGGAATAAAAGATGTGATAATAAATGTGCATCATTTTGCAGATCAGATTATAGAAGCAATCAATCAAAATCATGGTTGGGGAAGCAATATACACATCAGCGATGAATCAGTTGCACTGCTTGAAACAGGAGGAGGTTTAAAGAAAGCTGCATGGTATTTTGCGGATGAGGAAAATTTTGTATTGATAAACGTGGATGTACTCACTGATATGCCATTAAATGATATGATAGCATTTCATCTGCGGCAAAAACCTCTCGCAACTTTGGCAACCACAAACAGGGAAGCATCACGTTATTTTTTGTTTGATTTGGATAATGATTTATGCGGATGGAAAAATGTAAAAACCGGCGAGTTGAAAATTATAAAAGATTCAGGCGCTTTTTATGAAAAAGCATTCAGTGGCATTCACCTCATCAGTACAGAAATTTTTTCCCTGATAAGGCAGGATGGAAAATTTTCAATGGTGGATGTATATCTTGATTTGTTGAAGGGCCATTCTATAAAATCTTTTGATCATTCCGGTAGCAAATTCATAGACGTTGGCAAGCCGGAAAGCATCGTAATTGCTGATGAATTGTTTGCCTGACAGGGTTTCTTATCCTCCGCATTTTCATTTTCTGAAATCTGCACTTTATTCACATCATACGTCGCATGATAGGGTTGTTGAAATTTACCCGCCTATTTACCCCACAAATATCTTTTCATTCATTTAACAGCTTTCTAAAATCTTTCTTAAAACTGCTGGGGAATGTAAACCAAGAAGACTTTTTGCGTTCTTAAAACTGGTTTTGAAATTCAATGATATGAGATAAAAAAAATTAGTCTATGAAAAGCATTCATTTAGTAATAGTTGGTTTCCTGGGAGCGGCAACCATTCTTGCAGCCTGCGGCAAAGAACCTTTAAATCATCTTACACCGGAAGATACCCGCATTTATATTACCAACTTCGATTCGTCTGCAGATTTCAGTACATTCAAAACATATACAATTGCTGACTCTGCTGCCGTTATCAGCAATGGGCAGTCATCAAAAGAGCTTGATGCTGCGGATGCAGCTTATATTGCCGCCGTTGATAAATACATGCAGCAGCGGGGTTTTATTAAAGTGCCGAAAGATCAAAACCCTGATATCGGGCTTACCGTCAACCGCATTTACAATACTTCTACAGGCTATATTGATTTTGCTGATTACTGGGATTATTATGGCGGATATTGGGATCCTTATTATTGGGGTTACCCTGGTTACGGCTATTATGTTCCTTATGCCTATGCGGTTTACCAGGTCACAGAAGGTGCTGTATCTGTGGACATGCTTGATTTGAAAGATGCCACCGGTCACAATAAAATTGATTTTGTCTGGACAGGCCTGATCCGCGGGGAAGGAATTTTGAACGTTGCTAACGCGGATAGCCAGGTGCAGGCATTATTTGCACAATCTCCCTATTTGCAGCCTACGAACTAAAAAATTTTAACTATGAAAAAGATTTGGAATATCACAGCAATAATTGCTTTATGCATTGGATTCTCCATGCATCTGTATGCACAAAAGCAAACATTGAAACTGGATTTGAATTACAACTGCAGCTTCCCGATGGGCAGCTTTAAAAATAATATTATAAGTGATGCTTCTCCACGTGGATTTAGCGGTGAGTTGATGTATGAACTTAACAATAAGTGGGCTGCCGGTTTAGCATTCGGTTTCCAGGATTATTATCAAAAATATCCGCGTGCAATATACCAGACAGGCGATCACGAAGTAACTTCTGCGGTGCTGAGTAATTCAGTTCAAACGATGCCTGTTTTGGCTAAAGGAATTTTCTCTCCTTTTGGTGGAAACAAATCTTCTATACAACCTTATCTGTCTCTGGCAGCGGGGCTTGGGGTTGTTGACTTCAGGCAATACCTCGGAGAATTTGGGGGTACAGCCAATGGCGCAGGCCTTATGTTGCAGGGCGGAGCAGGCATCAGGGTACCGTTTGGTAAATTCAGTTCATCTGGTATTAAGATTGGCGCTGATTATAATTATATCGGGTAC
>JAHEZC010000464.1:0-1179 GCA_023251275.1 Parafilimonas sp.
AACAACTTTTTCTGCTCATCTGAAAAAATAGCGAATGGCTCATTGAAAAAAACGTAATCAAAATCATTTATTTTACCACGCTCTTTTTCCGTAAGGCTTCCTTGGTAAATATTCCTGTAATCATTCCAGAAGGGATAGTTTGTAAAATAAACAGAAGTATCGAACTCATAGCCTGTCCAGAATGATTGCTCAAAGAACGGCATGCGCTCCAGCCATTGACTAACAAGGTGTAATAAATTTTTTTCAGCTTCCGCTTCATTAATGTGTGTGTAATCATTCTGTGAAAAGCCGCCTTCATTTGTCCTTTTATAATATTCGTAACGATGGCGGTTCTGCATTTCCAGCCCCAGCCTTGCTTCTATTAACCGGAACTGAAGGCTTTGGAAACCGGAAGCGGGTGTAAGTAAATTTCTGAATTCAAGAAAATCAAGTGGAGTCATGGTGTCGAGTATCTGAACCTGCTGATTCAGCAATTCCATAATTTTGATGACACGATTTAACCGATGATGAATAAGATTAAGCTCTTCAGAATTATCATTGATTTTGTCTTTTGAAAATATTTTTATCACATAATCCAGTTCGAATAGTATCTGTTTAAACCATAATTCATAAGCCTGGTGAATGATAATGAACAGCATTTCATCATGTGCAGGTATGTGACCGCTTTGAAAACTGACAGGATGCTGGCTGCCGATAATTTTATCAAGTTCAAGATAATTGCTGTAATACATTTGCTGATCCATAAAGCAAAATTGGCAGGAGCAAAGAAACAGTTTGTTTGCAGAATATAAAAACGGGAAATTCAAACTTGGGAAATGTTTTAAAAATGATGTTATTTGCAATACAAAGACCCCTCGAAAATTCAATTAAACATTCATGCTTCCCAGGTACAAACGTATTTTATTAAAGCTTTCCGGTGAAGCCCTTATGGGTAGCCAGTCAAACGGTTTTGATCCTTTTGACCCGGTAATTATCGGGCAATATGCACAGGATATCAAAGCTATAACCGAACTTGGCGTCCAGGTAGCCATAGTGATCGGGGGAGGTAATATTTACCGGGGCATGAATGAAAGTGAAAGCGGCATAGAAAGGGCGCATGGTGATTATATGGGTATGCTTGCTACGGTAATTAATGGTATGGCCATGCAGGCCATGCTGGAAAAAATAGGTGTCTATACC
>JAHEZC010000464.1:1189-3252 GCA_023251275.1 Parafilimonas sp.
AAGCGCTATTCAAATGGAGCAGGTAGCAGAGCCTTATATCCGCAGGAGAGCCATGCGCCATTTAGAAAAAGGACGTGTAGTGATATTCGGCGCCGGTACGGGGAATCCATATTTTACTACAGACACTGCAGGATCGCTCCGCGCCATTGAGATAAAAGCTGATGTAATTTTAAAAGGCACACGGGTTGATGGCATTTATACTTCAGACCCGGAAAAAGACCCTTCGGCCACCCGTTATGAAAGGATAAGTTTTGAGGAATGCATATCAAAAAATCTACGGGTAATGGACATGACGGCATTTACTTTATGCATGGAAAATAAACTTCCCATCATTGTCTTTGACATGAATAAACCCGGCAATTTACAGCAGGTTGTGGAAGGCATGAATGTAGGTACGCTGGTATCCTGAATACAGGGAAAACAAATATTAGTAGGGATTGAAAAAAATAAGCACTTTTTTTGTCCATCTATTGCAAATACAAAACTGATTGCATATTTTTCAAAAAAATTTATTATGAACCTTATCAACCGTGCCAAAAATATGATTCTCACACCAAAAACAGAGTGGGAAGCAGTCGCAGCCGAAAAGGCTGATGTAAACCAGATAATAATCAATTACGTTGTACCTTTTACCATTGCAGGGGCTGTTGCGGCGTTCATAGGCTACGGATTGATCGGTTTTGGATTTGGTTTGTTTCGATTCGTGGGTACCAGTTGGGGTATTTATTACGCACTATTATTGATAATAAGGTATGTTGCAGGGATGTTAATCACAGCCTTTGTAGCGGATGCACTGGCTCCATCTTTTGGCTCCGAAAAGAATTTTGGAAAATCACTTCAGTTAGTGGTGTACGGCTCCACTCCAGCCTTTGTTGCAGGTTTATTTTCTATACTTCCTTTTCTTTCTGCAATAATAATAGGAGCGGGGTCAATATATTCAATTTATCTCTGGTATCTTGGCCTTGGACCTGTAAAGAAAACACCGGAGGATAAAAAGATCGTTTATCTTATCGTTACGTTTGCTATTTTACTGGTTGTATATTTTGTAATAGGTGCAATTCTCCGCATAATATTATTGCCGATATTTGGTTTAGGCTTTGGTCTTTATTGAACCAGCATTCATTTAAATCTAAAGCCATCTTAAAATTCAGGATGGCTTTATTTTTTATACAACTGCGTAATTTTCATAAACGACATACAGTTAATTTTGCTGCGATTTGTGAGCCTTTTTTTGAAACTAAGAAATGAAAAGAGAAATTGCAGTAATAAGAAAAGACTATCAAATGCAATCGCTCTCTGAAGGAGAGGTGTTTGCAGACGCAGTTGAACAATTCAACTGCTGGTGGAATAATGCCCTTGATAGCGAAATAGAGGAAGTAAATGCGATGACATTGGCGACCGCTTCTAAAGATGGGCTGCCTCATGCGAGAATTGTATTGCTCAAAGATTATGATGAAAGAGGTTTTGTTTTTTTTACCAATTACGATAGTCAAAAAGGAAAAGAGCTCGAAATAAATCCTCACGCCGCATTAATTCTTTTCTGGAAAGAACTGGAACGACAGATCCGGATTGAAGGAAATGTACAGAAAATATCCATTGCAGAAAGCGATATATATTTTAATTCCAGGCCTGCAGGCAGCAAAATAGGCGCGTGGGCATCACCGCAGAGTGCTGTCATTGAAAACAGAAACCTGCTCGATGAAAGAGCAGATCGGTTTGCAAAACAATTCGGAAATGAAATTCCGCGACCGCCTTACTGGGGAGGGTATCGCGTAATCCCTGTAACCATTGAGTTCTGGCAAGGAAGAAGTAATCGTCTGCATGACAGAATTCGTTACACTAAAGGTGCCGGGGTTACATGGAAAATAGATAGGCTGGCGCCGTAGCAGGAGCAAGCACAAAGTATGAAGTGCGATTTGCGAACTACATTTCTTTTGTATTCATTTATAATACTTACTGCTTCCAAATTCAGCTTTCTTTTTTTGCTGCTTTCTTTTTTGAAGGTTTAGCAGGACGGCTTTTGCCAAAAGAACCTTTGGCTATCTTTCCGCGCTTCGTTTTTT
>JAHEZC010000465.1 GCA_023251275.1 Parafilimonas sp.
TTGAAACTTTAAACGAAAACTATACCTTCGCATTTTAATGAAACTCTCTACGCCACATCTGCTGGGTATAAAAGACCTGAAAAAGGAAGATATCCAACTTATTCTCTCAACCGCACAACAATTCAAAGAAGTTTTACAAAGGCCGGTTAAAAAAGTGCCTTCACTCAGGGATATAACTATTATAAACCTCTTCTTTGAAAATTCTACGCGTACAAGAATATCTTTTGAGCTGGCCGAAAAAAGATTAAGCGCTGATGTGCTCAGTTTCACGGCGGGAGCTTCTTCCGTTTCGAAAGGAGAAACCCTGCTTGATACAGTAAACAATATTCTGAGCATGAAGGTGGATATGGTAGTAATGAGGCATAGTGCAAGCGGGGCGCCGCATTTTCTGGCAAAGCATATTCCTGCAGCAATTATAAATGCGGGAGATGGCATCAATGAACACCCCACACAAGCGTTGCTTGACGCATTTTCCATGCAGGAGAAAACGGGAAAACTGGAAGGCTTGAAAGTAGCTGTCATCGGCGATATCATGCACAGCCGCGTAGCCCTGAGCAATATTTACCTGTTGCGTAAAATGGGGGCAGAAGTAACCGTGGCAGGGCCGCCCACCCTTATCCCGAAATATATCAGCGAAGCATTGGATGTAAGGGTGGAATATGATGTGAAAAATGCCCTGCAGTGGTGCGATGTAGCCAATGTGCTGCGCATACAACTGGAAAGACAAAACCAGCCTTTATTCTCATCACTCAGGGAATACAACCTTGCTTATGGAATCAAAAGAAAATTGCTGGAGAGTTTGAATAAGGACATTGTAATCATGCATCCCGGCCCCATCAACCGTGGTGTAGAACTGGATAGTGATGTGGCGGACGGTCCATTCTCGATTATTCTCAATCAGGTGGAAAATGGCGTGGCAGTGAGAATGGCAGTCCTGTACCTTTTAAGTCCTCAAACTCCATAGTAAATTCAATATCTGCATTATTTTATAACTTCAAAAAATATTCATGCTTCCGGGCAGAAGATTAAAATGTTTTCTGTGAAGCAGATTCAGGAGGGTGTATGAGTCATATATGTTTATTTCCGGGCACATTTGATCCTGTCACACTTGGTCATGTGGATATTATCAAAAGAGCTCTGCCTTTGTTTGATAAAATAGTTGTTGGTATAGGCATCAATTCCTCTAAAATACCAATGTTCAGCGATGAGCAAAGGATGAAATGGTTCAAAGAAATATTTAAAGATGAACCAAAAATTGAAGTTGCTGTTTATGAAGGACTGACAGTTAATTTCTGCCGGGAAATCGGCGCTGAATTTATTTTACGCGGTATTCGCTTCGTAAGTGATTTCGAATATGAAAAAACCATTGCTGATGCCAATCGCACACTTGATAAAAATATTGATACCATTTTTCTTACAGGCGAACCGAAATATACTTCCGTTGCTTCCACTATTGTAAGGGATATTTTGAAGCATAAAGGTGATGCATCTCCTTTTTTGCCGGAAGTGGTAATTAAATCACTGCAACATCATTAATAAATTCTATGTCTATCTGGTTCAATAAAGATATTGTGCTTGATTCTTTCCAGTCACTCGGAAAGAATACCATGAGTGAACTTTTAGAAATGAAGTTTATCGAAATAGGAGAGAACTTTCTCAAAGCGTCCATGCCGGTTGACTGGCGAACACGTCAGCCTTACGGCGTATTGCATGGCGGCGCTTCTTTGGCTCTTGCTGAAACTATTGGCAGCGTTGCATCTGCACAGGTAATAGATGCTGAAAAATTTATTTGCTTCGGCATGGAAATAAATGCCAATCATATCCGCAGCGTAAAAAATGGGTTAGTGATTGCAACCTGTACTCCGGTGCATCTTGGCAAAAGCACACATGTATGGGATATCAGGATTCATGATGAAAAAGAAAGACTTATTTGTATCAGTCGTTTAACTGTGGCAATACTGGAGAAGCGGGTTGATGTTTAACTATAACTGTAAGAAAATTATTTTCTGAATTTATATACAAAAATACAATTTGGGGTTACCATGCGATCACCCTTGTTTTGTTCAAAAAAGAATCAACCCTGCTGTGCAGTACATCCTCTTTTTCCATCAGCGCATTCAATAGAGCAATTTGATTGGCGGCACGGTTATAATTATGCAATTCATACTTTGCACCATAATAAATATCATTATTCAGAAAGTCTGCAAGAAACCGGAGAGCCTGCATATAGATCATAAATTTTCCTGCATATACAAAGGCATTGGTCTCTTCTGAGGTGAGTTCATCCTGCATTTCGCTTAGATAACCATGCACAATTGCATCAAAATAATCTTCCCTTATATTGATTGCCGAGAGATCGGTTTCTTCTTCACCTGCGGCTGATAAATAAGTGCGCATCATATCACCCACATCACTTATAAAATAACCTGGCATTACAGTATCGAGATCAATCACGCAAATGCCTTTGTTGTTTATATCAAAGAGCACATTGCTTATTTTGGTATCATGATGTGTTACTCTTATTTTGAAAAAAGGATTATGCTGAATATGCTCATATTCTGAAACTATGTTCCTGTTAGCTTTTAAAGTTTCAACAAGATCACCTGCTTTATATATTCTTTCTTCTGCGGCATGAGAGATGGCTTCTTCGAACTGCCGGTACCGCAAGGTTAAATTATGAAAATCGGGAATGGTAATTTTCAGCAACAATGCGTCAAAACCGGAGAGCAGGTTCGTAAATTTTCCAAATTGTTTTGCGGCTTCATAAGCAAGCTGAGGATGCTGCACTGTATCGTAAGAATGTGAGCTTTCAATAAAGTTGAATAGCCTGAAAAAGTCTCCGCCTGTTTTTACAAGGCTTTCATTATGAATGCTGCGAAGCGGCACTGTAAAGCAATAACCGGGGTAATTTTGCTGAAGATACCGGGCAATAGCCTGTATGTTTTCATCTATGGCAGAAGGATTGGTAAATACCTTTTGGTTGATTCGCTGCAGAATGTATTTCTTATTGCTGCTTTCAATTAGCCAGGTATGATTAATAAGCCCGCTGCCAAAAGATTGGATGTTTGTGTTTTCCCGGGCAAAACCAAACTGTTGCAGTGGCGGCAGGCTCATTTTAATGCTATAAGTAATTTCAAACTTAATTATTCACTTAAAAAAATTCGCATGCAAACGTTTGCACATCTTAAAAGTTGTGATACTTACCTCTCAGATACCACCAGTTGTGAGTCGAGAATAATTTTATC
>JAHEZC010000466.1 GCA_023251275.1 Parafilimonas sp.
AAAAGATAATGATGGCGGCTTTTCTGACGGCGTTTGTGGGAGCGTTTTTGTTTTCAATCTTTCCGCATTATTTAATGTTCCTGGTTTCATTGTTTCTGATGGGGTGCGGAATGGCGATGCTGCAGGTTGCTATCAATCCATTGCTCAGGGTTGCAGGAGGGGAAGAAAACTTTGCATTTAATTCAGTGCTTGCGCAGCTGGTATTCGGCGGGGCATCATTTATAGCTCCCATGTTTTTGACTTACCTGGTTACAAGTATAGTAGTACCGGCAGGGCAGGATAATATTATCAAGAATGTTTTTACTAAAATAATTCCGGAAAACATTCCATGGATTTCGCTTTATTGGGTATTTGCGATCATCTGTCTGGTAATGATTTTATTGATTGCGTTTTCAGTTTTCCCGCAGGTTGAAAGAAAAGAAGATGAGAAAGCAGGCACATGGGCGGTTCATAAAACATTATTCAGGCAGAAGACGGTTATACTATTTTTTATAGGAATATTTGCCTACGTAGGAACCGAGCAGGGGGTTTCGTACTGGCTCTCCAAATTTCTGAACAGCTATCATGGATATGACACGTTAACCGTCGGCGCATCAATAGTTGGCTGGTTCTGGGGAATGATGTCAATCGGGTGTCTGATAGGATTATTGCTGCTGAAGTTATTTGACAGCAGGAGGGTTTTGGTTGGGGCGGTCATATTGGCAGTGACATTTTTAAGTTTAGCGCTGTTTGGTTCCGGGAAGACAGCTCTGATTGCGTTTCCGATGGTAGGATTTTCACTTTCAGTAATGTGGTCTATCGTATTTTCGCTCGCATTAAATTCTGTGGAGAGTCATCACGGATCATTTGCGGGGATATTATGCACTGCGATAATTGGCGGAGCATTAATGCAGATATTTATCGGATGGCTGGGTGACATGTTTGGATTGAGAGTAAGCATGTGTCTGATATATTTAACTCTGGGTTATATTTTCAGCATCGGGTTATGGGCAAAACCGATAATTAATAACGAAACGATTTCGATTAAGAAGAAGAAGTCAATATCTGCTGAATTGTCATAAACCCTTTCGCTTGAGTTATTTCGCATATTACCAAATCTCACAACGAATTACATAATAAAAACTAATATTTTAACTTTATATAAAGTTACTTAGGAGAATTATGTTTAAAAATAATAAGTCATTCAGCAGTTTTTCAGTAAATGATATACAAAAGGCAAGGGGATTTTACAGCGGGATACTGGGTTTGGAGATCTCCGACACTGGTATGCCGGGAGTAATTAATTTGCATCTGGCAGGATGCGGCGATACAATAATATATTCAAAGCCAAACCATACACCTGCAACATTTACAGTTCTTAATTTCTACGTGAAGAATGTTGAAGAGGCAGTAAAAGAGCTGATGAAAAGGGAAGTCCGGATTGAGAAATATAATGATGAAAACATAAAAACTGATTATATGGGAATATTCAGATCTGATGGGATAAAATGTGCATGGTTTAAGGATCCGGCCGGTAATATTCTTTGCGTCATGGAAGAGTGGAAGACGAAATAATAGTCATTTACTAATTCATAATAAGTACGGAGCATATTATGCCTGACAAGTATGAAAAGTACGCGTATGCATTGATGCGGATAATGATCGGGTTTCTCTTTCTTTGGCACGGAACGCAGAAGTATTTTAATTTCCCGCCTTTACCCTCCGGAATAGTGCTTCCGTTTTACGTTGTTGCGATAGGGGGAACAGTAGAATTCATTGGAGGAATTCTGATCTGCATTGGACTATTTACACGTATTGCGGCATTTATTGCATGTGGTGAAATGGCATATGCTTATTGGACAGCTCATGCACACCGTGCTATTCTGCCTTTGGTAAATATGGGTGAGCTGGCAGTGTTATATTGTTTCGTGTTTTTGTTCATCTTCGCACACGGGTCAGGTATATGGAGTGTTGACTCTATATTTAAACGCAGGCACAAATCAGAATTTACTGAATAGAAAGTAATTAGGGCAAAAAAGGATGACCTGCATATAAGTGTAATAATAGGATAGGTTATTGTGATTATTATAACATTATATTATTGATAAATCCATAGATTCTTTCATACCAATTTTTTAATAATAATTTAAGGAGATACGTATGAATTATATAGTGAAACTATGTATAGTAGTATTTTTAGTTGCCGCGGTGAATATGTTTTCACAGACAAGTATGCCTCAGGAAAAACAAACATTTCAGGAACTAAATAATAAATTTAATAAGGCATTGCTTGCTTCAGATTTAAATACACTTGTGGATTTTTATGTTGATGATGCAGTATCACTGCCGAGTTATGCGCCAATTATGAGGGGTAAAGAAGAAATTCGTGAGGGAAACAAAAAAGATTTTGCACAAACAAAATATGTAAGTCTTAATTCTACAACAACGGATGTATTCGGAGCCGGTGATGTAAGAATTGAAATTGGAACCTTTGAGATTTCACTTGTTCCGGCAAACATGACTCAGCCGATTAATGATCATGGCAAATATCTGACAGTATGGCAAAAACAACCGGACGGTAACTGGAAGATTAAATGCGATACCTTTAATACGGATATGCCGCCAATGGGTCAGCAGCAGGCAGGAGCAAAGGAAAAGAGCATGGAAAAAAACAAAGACAATATGATGAATGAGAATAAAGACAAGGATAATGATAAGTAGTCAACTGTCTTAAACTGTTATTAAGAGACTGTCCGTTTGCGGCAGTCTTTTTTTTGTCTGTGCTTCCGCGCTTGTCAAAAGAACGAATTGTTATTTATTTTTTTATCGGGAACGTGGTATTGAAATATTATTGAAGGAGATAAAATAATGAGAAGGATAGTTGTATCAGAATTCGTATCACTGGACGGTGTAATGCAGGACCCGGGTGGTGCAGAAAAAGATAAATTCAAGCACGGAGGGTGGACATGGCCATACTGGGGAGAAGATATTGCGAAATACAAAAATGATGAGCTATTTTCAAGCGATGCACTGCTGTTAGGGCGCATTACTTACCAGAGTTTTGCAGGTGCCTTCGCACCCAGGAAAGATGAATTCTCTGAGAAAATGACAAGCAACCGTAAATTTGTAGTTTCAAAAACTCTTGGTGTTGTTGAGTGGAATAATTCAAGACTGATAAGAGAAAATATAGCCCAGGAAATTGCACGGCTGAGGGAACAGCAGGGGCAGGATATTCTGGTTGAGGGGAGCCGTTCAATTG
>JAHEZC010000467.1:0-505 GCA_023251275.1 Parafilimonas sp.
CGGTAAAAATTTACTGTTTTCAAAAAAATCATTCAACTGTTGCCTGGTGTCTTTTTTTATTACCTGTGAGAATTCATTGAATGCTTCATGTATTTAATCCTGCAAGGCTTTTATTTTACTGATGATGATAGCATCAAATTCTGTTCGCTGCTGTTGCATCAACTGCATTGATTGCTCCATTTGCAGTTGTTTTTCTTCCAGTTCGTGCAATGGCATACGCAGTGTTTGCAGACGGAGCTGTATTTGTGCCTGGAAATATTCCTGCAGTGTTTTTGCTCTTTTATAAACTGATAGCTTTACCAACTGCTGCTTATGTGTATCTGCGAGTGTGTCCAGGCAATTGAACAAAGCCCCGATATTGCTTTCTTTTTTTTGCTCCATACCCAGTTTTGCTGATACCGGGATGAAATGAATATTATTTGATGCATGGTTCAAAAAAGCTGAAACTGCTTTCCGGTTGTGCTGCATTATTTTCTGAAGGTCATCTTTTGAAAGCAAATCAGTT
>JAHEZC010000467.1:515-3235 GCA_023251275.1 Parafilimonas sp.
CACTGAGCACAAATAGTCCTGCATCTATTTTTGGGATGAATTGCAGAGTGGTATCTGTGTTGTGTTCAAATGTATAGCCTAAGCCTGGTGTATCAACCAAGGTGAGCTTCTGCAGCAGCGGTGAATTATCAAAAATCTGTACGCTGCTGACCTGTTTTTTATTTTCGGGGTTTTCATCTTCGCTGATAAAGCCCGCTACTTCACTAACCGGTATTTGTGCAGAACCACCATTTTTAAAACGAATATTGGCGTAAGAATCATTTGCATTATATTCGAAAGCAGTAATAACAGCAGTAACCGGGGTTACAGCTACCGGCGCCAGGGCTTTCCCCAGTAATGCATTTATTACAGAAGATTTTCCACGTTTAAATAAACCGACAATTACCACATAAAATTGTTGCTCCTTCAGTTTTGTTTTCAGATCATCACATTCCTGTATTGCATCTGCATCATTGGTAACATTGGAGATACTTGAAAGCTCAGTCAAAATGTGTTCTAAGTTCTTCATTCATTCAATCTTTTCTATACAGGTAATGATTCAATGCGGCATTGAAAAATATTTTTCTTTTAGTACTTCAATAATCTTCCGGCATAAAAAATTGGTAAAGGTGTGTGCTGAATTGCTTTGATCACTTTGTTGATATCATAATCCAGCCTGTAAAAATTTACCTTCACTGCATCTGCATCTGCACATAAATTTTTTTTCTCTGAAAGAGAAATCACCGCATAGCAGGCATGCCAGCTTCCGTCTTTGGGGCAACCGACAGAACCGGGATTAATAACGTGCTGAAAATGTTTTTGCTCATTGATATTTTTTTCAATGATTTTGTGAAAGGAACAATGTGTATTGCCCACTAATAATATATCTGCTTTTGCATCATCCATTATCTTACTCATTCCCTGTTCCTTGCTGAAGCGGTAAATGCGCTCCGTATTATGATCCGGTGTACCATGTACCATCATCACACAATTCCTGGCGGCGAGCGTATAAAAAGAAATACTTAGCGGAAGATGTTTCAGGTATTTTTTATTCTCTATTGTAACGTGCTGCAATGTATAAGCTATTGCCTGTTTGCCCCAGGCTTCTTCTTCGCGTAAAGAATAAGCAAATGGAAAATTTTTTCTGTCGTTACCGATACCTTCATCATGATTGCCCAGCACGCAGGGAATATTGTGTACATTGATAAATTCTACTACTTCATTGTTCCATACATTCTGGTTTACCAAATCTCCAAGGCAATATACGGCATCGGGTTTCTGATCCTGTATATGCCTGTACACGGCTTCAAGCGCCGGGAGATTTCCGTGTATATCGCTGATAATGGCCATTTTCATATTTGTGCTTTTACGCTATGCATATTTTGAACTGTTTATAAAAAACATTCCGGCAATAATCAATCACTTTTTTGCTGCTTTCAGTTTGTCTGCTACCATATCGCCGATTTTTGTACCCAGCATATTTGATATTTTACATGTTGAGTGTAAGTGTATGCCACCATAAAATCTTGCTGAAATATTTTCCTTAGCTGCTTCCCTGAATGAAGTAAATGAACGATCCGGAATACCAAATTCTGTTTCGGAAGAATCGGTGTAAGCAATATTATCTCCATAAACACTAGTCAAAGCTTCTGCTGCCGCCGCAGATATGGTTGAATGCCCGCATGTATATTCAGGAAAAGGAGGTGTTTCTATATGCGGAAGCCAGTTCTGATCAATATACTTGTTTATAACTGTTTCCGGCCTGACTGTATTGTATATATATTTTTCATGCCAGCAACAAATAAAGGCATCAAACAGTGCAACAGAAGTAACCATATATGCGTAAACCGTTGTTCCAAAATCTGCCTTTTCTTTTTCTGAAGCAATACCGGATATATTCATCCAATGACCCGGCGGAGAAAATTTTTTAGTGCCATACATCACATGCCCCACCACATTCAGATGAAAAGGGATGTCATCCCAAAATTCTGCTATATGTTTTTGCTCATCTGTTAAACTATCTCCTGCATTTTTAATCCTTAAAATCTCTTTATAGTAGGGGCTGCTTTTGTCTGTCATATTGTAGTTAAAGGGTTTTGGTGCTTTTATTTCGTTCAGTGCAACAGAATCTATGATCATCAGCCGTATTTCACCCCAATGAGGTTCCATGGCATCCGCATAAGCCGGTGGTGTTGGTACCCACCTGCCTGCAGAATCCAAATCAACCGTGTATTTGGGAGCGCTCCTTGTTATGGCATAATTATCACCTTTACTCCATTGTATAATTGTATTCGCAATCGTATCGGCAAATTCAATGGAATTTTTTATAACTGAGGAAGATAGTCCGATACTGTCTGCAAAATGTTCGAGGTATGCCACATAATCGGCCATGATCTCCTGTGAGAAAGTTACTTTATCGCCCACCCTGCAAAAAGCGATTAATGATGCGAAAGGGAAACAATATTTTTTAGTTGAATCAGGGTGAGGCATGGGAGGCATGTGTTTGATGATCCCGCTTAATGAAATAAATCTTTTATCACCCGGAACCATTGCTTCATAAGCTGCTATATTGGCGTACACATAATTTCTCGAAGCTACAGGCGGAGAAAAAATATTTTCCAAAACAACATCATTCAGCTTTTTCACTGTTTTGCAATAAATCACAGGATCCAGTGTAACTATCTCACGTTCCTTATGATTACAATCGGCAAGAATCAGTACAGCAATCAGTATTAACTGTG
>JAHEZC010000024.1 GCA_023251275.1 Parafilimonas sp.
GCATCAGCAGTTCTGAATACGCTGCCCACATTATAGGCGCTGCGCACATTTTCGAGGACGGCGATTAAAGGAATCTTTTCTGATTGGCGGAATTCCTCGGCCGACTTTCGTCCCAATTCAGCCATGCTTAATTTTCGCATGCGGCAAAAATAAAGCGCTGTTGGCAGAAAGATTTATCAACTTTTACTTTAAAAAAATAACTTCACAGTTTCCTTTATAAAATTATTGACATGAGAAAAATTATTGCATGCATTGCAATGCTGCTGATTTCAGTCATCAATTATGCCCAGGAAAAGATTGACCTCGCAATGATGCAGAAGATCAGGCAGGAAGGGCTTCAACATTCCGGCGTCATGAATATTGCATTTCACCTCACTGACGCAAGCGGCGCCCGCCTTACTGCATCACCCGGCTTTATGCGTGCCGCGAATTATGCAAAAGACCAATTTGCAAAATGGGGTTTGCAAAATGTAATGCTCGATCCATGGGGTGAATTTGGAAAAGGGTGGGAGCTGCAAAAAGATTATGTGGCTATGACCGCTCCTTATTATAAACCGCTTATCGCTTTTCCGAAAGTATGGTGCGAAGGAGTAAACATAAAAAATGCTGAAGTGCTCGTGGTTACAATAAAAGATACTACAGAACTGGAAAATTATAAGGGAAAACTTTCCGGTAAGATCGTGATGCTCGACAGAACGACTGTGTATAAACAAAGTTTTGCACCTGACGCGGTGCGCTTCTCTGGTGCAGAATTGGACTCCATGGCTAACATCAAATTAAAGGATACAGCAGAAATTCGTATAAAAAGAGAAGAACTTATACGCAGGTATAATGCGCAACAGCGCCCGCTCATTTTACTGAAGGAAATGGCAAAAAAAGAAGGTGCAGTGGCTGTATTGAGTGTGGGTAATAAAAACCATGATGGAACATTGTTTACACAAGGCGGCGGTTCTTACAAACCATCAGACCCGCCAAACTTTCCTGATATAATGCTTGGCATTGAAGATTATATGACGATTACGCGTTTGGTGAAAGCAGGGATTCCTGTCAAACTCGACATGGATATGGAGACGAAATTTTATACTGATGATACAAAAGGATATAATGTGATAGCCGAAATTCCCGGGACAGATCCTGTTTTAAAAGATGAACTGGTAATGTTAGGTGGCCATCTTGATTCATGGCATACTGCAACCGGCGCCACAGACAATGCAGCAGGCTCTGCTGTGATGATGGAAGTGATCCGCATGTTAAAGACATTGGATGTGCAGCCGAAAAGAACTATCCGTATTATATTATGGAGTGGCGAGGAAGAAGGATTGCTTGGGTCAAAGGCTTATGTGAAAAAAACTTTTGGTGATCCCGCTACCATGCAATTAACTCCGGCACATGCAAAATTTTCTTCCTATTTCAATATAGATAATGGCACGGGGAAAATACGGGGCATTTATTTACAGGGTAATGAAGCCTGCAGAAAAATTTTTGAACAATGGTTTGCACCCTTCAACGATCTTGACGCCAAAACCATCACTATCGGCAACACCGGAGGCACAGACCACCTGTCTTTTGATGCAGTCGGTTTGCCTGCGTTTCAATTTATCCAGGATCCTATCGAATATAATGCACGTACTCATCACAGCAACATGGATACCTACGATCATTTAATCGAAGACGATCTGAAACAGATAGCTACCATAGTCGCAGCGTTTGTGTACAATGCTGCGCAGAGAGATGAAAAGCTGCCACGCAAGGAGTTGCCCAAAGCCGGAGCAGGAAAGTAATGTTAAACCAAAATAAATATTGTTTGTGAGTGGGTGAGACTTACCATTCACCGTTGACCACTCACAACTGACATCGCAATGATTTTATTCTCGTTCATTTTTCCACACTTGAATATTCTTCCTTCAAGCGGCAGCGGGGTTTTATATATTTGCCGACGATGGCAAAAGCAATCACAGATACTCCATTGATGCAGCAGCACAGGGCGATTAAACAAAAATATCCTGATGCAATATTGCTGTTTCGTGTTGGTGATTTTTATGAAACTTTTGGTGGTGATGCCATCATCGCTTCAAAGGTTTTGGGGATTACGTTAACAAGGCGCAACAATGGCGCAGCATCAAGCGACGAACTTGCAGGCTTTCCGCATCATGCACTGGATACCTATCTGCATAAATTAGTGAAAGCAGGCTACCGTGTAGCGATCTGTGATCAGTTGGAAGATCCAAAACTGGCAAAGGGAATTGTGAAGCGCGGTGTTACAGAATTGGTGACACCCGGTGTAGCGACCAATGATAAATTGCTTGAACATAACAGCAATAATTTTTTAGCAGGTGTTCATTTTAACGAAGAGAAGCTCGGTATTGCTTTTCTCGATATTTCGACCGGTGAATTTTTTGTTGCCGAAGGCGACCAGGAATATGCCGATAAATTATTGCAAAGCCTGAAGCCTGCCGAAATCGTTTTTCAGCGCAGCTTTCAAAAACAATTTAAAGAATTGTTTGGCGTAAAGTTTTATACCTATACACTCGAAAGCTGGATATTCGACGAAGCTTATGCACAGGAATCACTCCTGAAGCATTTTCAAACATATTCACTAAAAGGATTTGGTATCGAAAACATGCATTGCGGTATCGTGGCCGCCGGCGCTGTGTTGCATTACCTGAAAGAAACGGAACACCCTAACCTGCAACATATTACTTCCATTCAAAGACTGGAACGTGATGATTATCTCTGGATGGACAGGTTCACCATTCGTAATCTCGAGTTATTGAATGCCGGAACAGAGCATGGCAATACCTTGTTGAAGATCCTCGACAATACTGTCAGCCCGATGGGAGCAAGATTGCTGAAACGCTGGATATTGTTGCCTTTGAGAGATATAAAGAAGATCAATGAGCGGTTAGAACTGGTGGAATATTTTATAAAAGAGGTTGACCTGCGTAAACAACTGCACCACCTGATCAAACTGTGTGGAGATGTGGAAAGATTGGTAAGCAAAATACCGATGAAGAAAATCAATCCACGTGAAGTAGTCCATCTTGCCAAAGGTTTACAACATACTGAACAGGTGAAAAATCTTGCTCAAAATTCATCAAATGAATATTTAAAACGATTGGCCGATGCATTAAACCCCTGTCACTATATATGTGAAAAAATCCTGAAAGAGATTGCGGATACGCCACCTGTTTCTGCATTGAAAGGAAATGTAATAAAGAAAGGAGTAAGTCCCGAATTAGATGAATTGCGAAATATAGCGACCGGCGGAAAGGAATATTTGCTCAGTATTCAACAACAGGAAGCGCAGCGAACAGGAATTACTTCTTTGCGGATTGGTTTTACTAATGTGTTTGGGTATTATCTTGAAGTTACACATCTGCACAAAAACAAGGTGCCTGCCGATTGGATACGCAAACAAACGCTCACCAATGCAGAACGTTATATAACACCTGAACTGAAAGAATACGAAGAAAAAATTACAGGCGCTGAAGAAAAAATTTTAGCTATTGAAGCAGAATTGTATGATAAACTGTTGCTCGAACTGCAGGATTATATAGCGCCGATACAGGTGAATGGAAATATATTGGCGATACTTGATTGCCTTCTTTGCTTCGCAAATAATGCATTGCAATACAATTACAAGAAACCTGAAATACATGATGGCCTTGCATTGGAATTGAAAAAAAGCCGCCATCCTGTGATTGAAAGAAATTTGCCCATCGGTGAATCCTATATTTCAAACGATATTTATCTTGATCCGGAAGAGCAGCAGATCATTATCCTCACCGGTCCGAATATGAGTGGAAAAAGCGCTTTACTCAGGCAGACGGCACTCATCACCATTATGGCGCATGCAGGAAGTTTTGTTCCTTCAGATGCAGGGAAAATTCCACTTACAGATAAAATCTTTACGCGTGTGGGCGCAAGTGATAATCTGAGTGGCGGAGAAAGCACTTTCATGGTCGAGATGAATGAAACGGCAAGCATTATCAACAATGTATCGCAACGGAGTTTGATCCTGCTCGATGAAATTGGAAGAGGAACATCTACGTATGATGGCATTTCGATTGCATGGAGTATTGTAGAACATCTTCATGCTTCACCCGCTGCTCCTAAAACTTTATTCGCCACACATTATCATGAATTGAATGAGTTGGAAAACAAATTATCCCGGGTAAAAAATTTTCACATCACTAACAAAGAGGTCGGTAACAAAATTATTTTCCTCCGCAAACTTGCACCCGGTGGCAGCACACACAGTTTTGGCATTCATGTGGCAAAGATGGCAGGTATGCCGCCATCACTGATTGAAAGAGCAAATGAAATTTTGAAGCAGTTGGAAGAAAAACAGGTGGGAAGTGAGTCGGAGAGTCAGGAAGGTTGGGAAAGTCCGAAAGTCAGAAAGACAAAGGATAACATTAAAAAACTTTCTGCACCACACATGCAGCTTTCAATATTTGATACTTACAGCGAAACTTTTGAAAACATCAGGAAGATGCTGGAGAATATTGATATCAACCGCTTAACTCCTGTGGAAGCATTGATGAAACTGAATGAAATTAAGGGATTGCTGAAATAAGATGTATCCCGGATTAAAATGAAAAACTCTTCTTTAAAATTTTACTTACCAGTTTTCCTTTTTGTTTTTTCTCCTCTGCATATTTTCCTTCTTTCAGGTAATAAGTGATGACTGATTTATCGGAGGGTTCTACAATAAAATATTCCTTTACGCCAAACTGTTCATACAAATTTCTTTTCTTTATAAGATCGGCATTTTTATTTCCTGGAGAGAGCACTTCTACTATAAGTTCAGGCGCCCCGTAAATCCCATCTTCCTGTACAATGTGCTGATTGGCTGAACCTATAAAAAAAATATCAGGCTGCACTGCGTTTTTATCTCCCATAAAAACATCAACAGGTGCAAAGAATACCCTTCCGCTTTTTTTCTTTTTTACTTCATCTTTCAGCGTTTCAATAATTTTATCTGATACATCAAAGTGTTGATAATTGGGGGAAGGGCTCATATAAAAACGGTTATTAATTACCTGAATAGGAGTACCCTCGGGCAAAAGCCTGTACACATCTACCAGGTTTTTTGGTTTATTCAGTATTAATGACATAATCCAAATTTACAACACAAATCTATTTTAAAAATTAAACATTATAAAATGTCTTAGCAGACAGATTTTTTAATCAAAAAGACTAATCATGCAGTATCAATTTCTCCGGAATTCTTGATACTTTTATTTTAAAATTTTTCCGAATGAAACAAAGATTTTTTTATTGGCTGTGTATATTATCTGTATTCATTTTATCCTTCCAAAAATCCTTTTCACAAAAGGATAGCGGCTGGTATGCATCATTTGACAGTGTGAAAATTTATTATGAAGCGAAAGGAAATGGCTTTCCTGTAGTGCTGGTGCATGGTTTTATAGTAAATGGAGATTCATGGAAAAAAACTGCATTATATAATGATCTTGTTCGCGAAGGATACAGGGTAATCACTATGGATTTACGTGGCAACGGCAGATCCGGAAAGCCGCATATTGATACCGCTTATGCCAAGGATGCAGAAGCAAAAGATATTATGGGGTTACTCACTTATCTTAAAATTCCGAAATACGATGTGATAGGTTATTCCCGTGGTTCTATCATTGTTTCCCGCTTGCTTGTATTGGATAAACGGGTGAATAAAGCTGTGATGGGAGGTATGGGGACAGATTTTACTGATCCTGAATGGCCCCGCAGGAAAATGTTTTACAGGGCATTGATGGGCGACACAGTGAAACAACTTGAAGACATGGTAAATTATGTAAAAACTTCCGGACTTGATCAGTTGGCGTTGGCTTATCAGCAAAAATATCAGCCATCAACCAGCGTAGAAGAGCTATCAATACTACCCAATAAAATTTTGGTTATCTGCGGAGACCACGATGAAGACAATGGTTCGGCTACCAGGCTGGCCTTCTTAATACCCAAAGCATATTACATTCAGGTGCCGGGCACACATAATACAGCTTCACAATCAAAAGATTTTTCAGCGAAGATCATTTATTTTTTGCAGCATGATACCGTAGGGCCTACACCATAATGGTCTGAACATCTCAACTCATAAGTCTGAGTATGTGCAATAAAAAAAGATATAGTTTATCAGACTATATCTTTTTTTATGTTTAAAATATTAACTGTTTATGGGTTTGACCCATCATCATCTGAATTGTTTGAGTCGAGATTAAGCGGATAACCATAGGTACCTTCATAACCCGGGTAAATGCCCTCCACTCTTACGGGCCCACTGGCATTATTTATTGCTGTCTTCAGATCGTCGAGGTTTTTCACATCCTGGCCATTGATACTGGTGATTACAAAACCTTCCTGCATCCTTGTATTTTTCAATAAGCCATTACCTATTTTCTTCACGAGCACTCCGCCTGCAATATCATTTTTCTGCGCAGTGGCTTTATCTATGTTAACGAGTTCGCCGCCTAATTTATCAAATATTCCTTCATTCTTTACCACATTGTAATTACCTGCCCTGTTTTTAAGTGTCAGGTTTACAGAATTTTCTTTCCCGTTTCTTACATAAGTAACCGTGATCTTATCACCTGGTTTGTACCTTGCTACCTGTTCCTGCAATTCAGGACCACTGGTGACAGCCGCTCCGTTTAATTTTGTAATATAATCACCTTTCTGGATGCCGGCTTCTTTTGCAGCACCACCGTCAGGCACATCGGATACATATACGCCCTCGCCATCTTTTATACCCATTTCTTTTTTCTTTTCATCGGGCACATTGATATTATCGTTTGGATAAGAAATACCGATAAATGCTCTTTGCACAGCGCCAAACTTCATAAGATCGCTGACAATCTTTTTTACAATGTTTACAGGGATGGCATAAGAATATCCCGCATAAGCGCCGGTGGGAGAGGCGATGGCAGAATTGATACCGATCAATTCACCATTTATGTTTATCAAAGCGCCGCCGCTGTTGCCCTGGTTAACTGCTGCATCTGTCTGAATAAATGATTCAATGGGAGAATTACCTTTGTTTATCCCGATTGATCTTGCCTTTGCGCTTACTATGCCTGCCGTAACAGTAACATCAAGGTTTAAAGGATAACCTACGGCGAGCACCCATTGTCCAAGCTTCATATCATCGCTGTTGCCATAAGCAAGGTATGGGAAATCAGTTCCGTTAATTTTTATCACCGCAATATCACTATTGGGATCTGCACCGATAACGGTTGCCTTGTAAGTTTTGCGGTTTGTCAGTGTAACATTAAGCTCGTCTGCTCCGTCCACTACGTGATTATTGGTAACGATATAACCATCATTGCTTATGAGCACACCACTGCCGCTGGCACGTTGTTCCGGGATTACCTGGAGTCTCGGCCCGCCAAAGAAATCAGAAAAGGGATCATCGTCACCAAAAAAATCAGAGAATGGGCTTTTGCGCTTGGGAAGATTGTTGGAAACCTGCTTTTCTTTTGTGCGTGTTTTTATGTGCACTACTGCGGGTGTTGCTGACGTAGCAGCAACTGTAAAATCAACTGGACCCGCGGGTACATTTTTATCAAAAAAACCGGCATAATTTACGGGAAGCTTTCCTGGTTCTGCCTGGATAGAAGAATGACGTTGGAGCCATGTTCCATATCCCCACACACTCAAAAAGGCTGTAGCAGCACTTATTACTACTACTAGGAGAATACTTTTGAATTTCATTGTCATTTTAGATTTTAATTTTTTAAACTAAAGTAGTTTTTCAAATTATATGCCCTTTTCGATAGCAAAGAAACGAAGCTGTTTAATCGTCAGTTTGATAGCCATACCTTTTAACAAATAATTGACGAAGGCTATCGTAGAATTGACATATTTGCATGACAGATAATCAAAATTTTCCTGCCAATAGCGGAGACAAATTTACAGAAAATGCATGAAACAAATTTTTGAATAAAGCCTCCGGAATTTTTCATTCTTTTCAAAAATTGAGACATCAGCAGTTCGTTTGGGCATATTCATTTGCAGAGAATATATGCAGAATTTTCAGGATTGAATTCCAAAACTATTTCCATGCTGCAGGCGTACCATGTTTACAAATGCTTCTGCTGCTTTCACTCCTGTTTCACGTCCGCGAAATTCTTCCATCGCTGCATGACCACATGCATAGATACCGGGAGGATCCTGGCTTGTATGGCAATAGACAGCTTTGCGTTTTTGTTCCTGCACATCAGTAATATCCACGTAATCTGTAGGTCGGAAAATCTGTGTTTGCTCACCGGCACAAACTTCAAAAAAATACAGGGCAAAAGATAGACCCACATGAAAATAAGATTGAATTGTAAGCAGGCTTGCACACTGATGGTCTTTATGTGTGTCAAGCGGCCACTGTGTAAAAACAATATCGGGTTTTTCTGCAGCAATTAAATTTTTGATTTTTTCCACCCAATCATTACTTACCATACTATCTCCGTCAACCTGCCCTGCAAATACAGGCTTTGCATGTAAAATCTTACAGGCTTCCTCTGCTTCCTTTGTTCTGATTGCTGCGGCTTCGTCATGCGATTTTCCGGGGATGCCGGCTTCGCCCCTTGTGAGATAAATAATGGTAACATCATGACCCTGTAAAGCGAACTTTGCAAGCGTGCCGCCACATCCACTTTCCGGATCATCAGGATGGCCGCCCGTGCAAACAATTTTCATTTTTGTCGATTCATCATTTTGTTGTCCGTGCAACAAAACTGATAGTGGTATCATCCCGGATGCCAGGCCCACCTGCTTTACAAAACTGCGCCGCGTTGCCATAAAATAAATTTGGGATTAAAGTGATTCCCTCACAATAAAAAGACATGCAAATTAATCAACTCAGGAGAAGCAATTAAAATGAATTGATAACTATAATGGAAAGAAGAATAGACAGGCATGTGCAATACTGCTATAAGAGCGATTGGCTAAAAATCTATGTAAAGGAATTTAATCCCTTGAAAATGAGAGCGGAAATATTTTTATTCATTCTGCTTTAAAATTCAGACTAATAAGCCTACATTTGGTACGCGTAACCCTATGAACACAAGAAACATTTTTCTATGTTCATTAAGAGAAACATCATAATGCCCTTGTTTTGCGCTCTATTAACAGCACTTTTTACGATACATATTTACGCACAACCTGCTGTTCCAAGACCCGAGTTCCGAAATTTTCAGCCTATCAATCTTCCATCATCGCAAACAAAGCAAAATAGTTACAATAATTACCAGCAACAAAATAATCCTTTTCAAGGCAACAATCTCCCAATGGGTGCAACCGCCGCAGACATAATACAACAGACAAACCAAAATGCGTTGCGTGCAATGGGTGTAACCATTCCCGGACAACCTCCAAACAGACAGCAACAAATAGATGAGCTGCATCAATTACTTAATAAAGAAAAGAAAGATGAAGTTATTCGCCGCTTTCAATATTATTTAAACCTTTTTCAGCAGCTTAATCCTGACAGCTTCTCTATGAGCAAAGCGGTTTATTTATCCGAAGCCGTTTATTATGACAAGTGTCCTCCTTATGAACAGTTTGAAAAGGCGATTAAACAAAAAGCAGATATTGTAAAAAAGATTGTAAAACAGGAAGGCCTGAATATAAAAAATAATACTGCTGTAAATTATGCCATCCAAAAACTGTTTTCGCAGGATAATATCATTTACGACGCCAAAGCCGGTAAAGATTATCTGGTCAGGAAGATCAGCTATGATTTTGATGATTTCTATGGCGAGAAGGACTGGACAAAAATGTTTGTTTCAAAAATTCTGCAGACAAATTCGGGACAATGTCATTCTTTGCCATTGCTATATTTATGTATTGCCGAACAGCTTCATGCAAAAGCTTATCTTTCCTTAGCGCCTAATCATTCTTTTATCCAATACTTTGACAGCAAAGGAATGCTAAGAAGCTTTGAAACAACAAACGGACATCTGGTGAGTATATCATGGCTTATGCAGTCTGATGCGATCAGTTCAGTTGCTTACAAAAACAAAACCTATCTCGATACGCTTTCTCAACGAAAATTATTTGCAGAATGCCTGGCAGATTTGCAAATGGCATATATCATGAAAAATGGCTATGATAATTTTTCGCAGTTTCTTTCACAAAAAATATTAGCTATTGACAGTATAAATATTAATGCTTTAATGTGTGAAGCCAATGATGCGGTTTACAGGTTTGATGACATACTAACTGCGATTGGCAATCCACCGAAAGAAGAGTTAAACCGGTATCCGCAACTACTGGAAGCGTATAATAATATGGTTGCTGCACAGCAAAAAGTAAATCAGACAGGCTACCAGGATATGCCGAAAGAACAATATATCCGGTGGCTGAAATCAATAGACAGGGAGAAGCAAAAAATGAAACAATCAACCAATCCAAAACAATAAGTTCACATCACTAAAAAACACCGTTTATGCAAACTAAAATTTTATTCGCCGCAACTATTGCTTTGTTGTTCTCTTTAGCAATAAAAGCACAAGACCATAACCCCTACGAGGACATTGGAAAAAAAGGGAAAGTATTAACGCTTACTAATGGGAGGTATGATGAATTTTTTGATGAGGACAGCATACAACAGATAGGTTCTGCATGGATAAATGTGAACACCATGCAATTGGTAAAATTAAAATTAACGAAAGAAGAAGAAAAGTTTTTTGATAATTCTGCAAACAGCAGGTTTTTGAGTGTGGACCCGTTAGCTGATAGTTACCCTTTTTTGACACCTTATCAATTTGCAAGTAATAATCCAATAGCGTGTGTTGATTTAGATGGCACTGAAGGCCTGATAAGCATTTTGTTTCCAAATCCTTATAGTGAAGAAAATACTGCAAAACTTAAAAATAATTTAGGTATTAAAAAGGGAAGTTTTGCAGATAAGGCTATTGATTTTCTGGCAGGCGCAGGAAACAGAGCAATGGAATTAAACAACCCTGTAACATATCTAAAGGCGGGTGGCGAGCATTTAAAGAATATGTACAATAATGGAAAAGCAATTGTTACGTCGCCAACAGCAGGAGGAAAAGCAGATGCTGCTGTGCATCTCGCGTTGCCAAGCCTAAATAGTACGGAAAATATGGGGATGCAAGCGGTAACTGCCGTTAAAAATGGGGATGCAAAAACACTTGGAGCAATGACCATTGATGCCATATCAAATATTATAGCAATTAAAGGGTTTGGCTCTCCATTTAAAACTTCCACTATTGCAGAAGATGCTTTTGAAAATATGTATCGAGTTCAAGGTGGCGGAAGTAAAATTAGATTTGTAATTAAAGACAATGATATTGCAATAGCCGGAGACGATATGCTGTTTGTCAATATGGGGCAGGAAGGTAGGGCACTTGAATTTTTAGCAAAAAGAGGTGATGATGCGGTTTTAGTAAAATTCAAAATAAACAAATCATTTGCTGAGAAAATAAGACAAGAGGCAGTTCCTCAAAATGTTGGACGTCAAAATCCTGGGAACCCTCAAATAGTAGATGCAACAAAAGCTTCGGGTCAATATGGCATTCCTAAAAATTATTTTGAGGAATTATTAAAAAATATTGATCCGAGTTCTGTTGAAATTACAACCAAAAAAAAATAATTATTACCCATGAATAATATTGAAAAAGAAAGAATTTTCAAGTTTACAAATGCTGAATTGCCAAATACTAGTTATCTAATATTTAAAGCCAAAACAGAAGATACATCTATAAAGTTAAGCATGATTAA
>JAHEZC010000468.1 GCA_023251275.1 Parafilimonas sp.
TTACGGCGATAAAGCATTTCATGCCATTGGTGAGGAAAAATGCTTATCGCATTTATTAAATTCTCCAGGCAATTTTACCGCTTCAAAGCTTGCCTGGGTGAAAGAACATGAGCCTGAAATTTATGCCCGGATTGATAAACTGATGCTGCCTGGTGATTTTATTGCAATGAAATTGACGGGTAATATCACTACAAGTATATCCGCTTTAAGCGAAGGAATTTTCTGGGATTTTAAAAATGATACCCTGTCAGAAGATGTGATGAATTATTTTGGATTTGCTGAAAGCTTTATTCCATCAATACAGGACGTATTTTCAGTTCATGGCTTATTACAGGACGATGCAGCAAAGACTCTTCAGCTAAAGCCAGGCATTCCTGTTACATACAAGGCGGGAGACCAGCCAAACAATGCTTTTTCCCTGAATGTGTTTGAACCGGGTGAAGTAGCTGCCATTGCGGGAACATCAGGTGTGATATATGGTATCAGCGATGAGCTTACCTATGACAAACAATCACGGGTTAACAGCTTTGCACATGTAAATTATACCGCTGCAAAAAAGAGAATTGGTGTGTTACTTTGCATAAACAGTACAGGCATTCTCAATATGTGGATAAAAAATTTGTTTGGAAACAATACATCATATACAGGTTTGAATGAAGAAGCATCTAAAATTGCTGCGGGAAGTGATGGCTTATATGTGCTTCCATTTGGCAATGGAGCAGAAAGAATGCTGAATAATAAAATTGCAGGTGCGCATATTCAAAACATTGACCTGAATAAACATACACGGGCAAATCTTTATCGTGCAGGCCAGGAAGGTATTGCTTTTGCATTTCGCTATGGTCTTGATATTATGCGTGAGAATGGCATGGCGCCATCTATTATTCGGGCAGGGAAAGCAAATATGTTTTTGAGTAATGTCTTTGGACAGGCGTTTGTGGACGCAACTCATGTGCCTGTTGAACTATATCACAGTGATGGAAGTGTTGGAGCGGCAATAGGTGCAGGGATCGGAGCAAAAATTTTCAGCGATTCAAAAGATGCATTCAGTAATATGAAGCAATTGGAATTGATTGAACCGAAGCAGGAAAAAGTTTATGATGAATTATATGAAGGGTGGAAAGAATATTTGAAAAAAATGTCTGAACCTTTATTTTAAACTGCTTGCCTTATTTCCCCGGATAATTATTATAAAATTTAAATTTGGTTCGTTATAACAATTAAGCCATTTAACAATTAAACCATTCAACAATGTCAGTAGTAACAGGAGACAAAGAATTTTTTAAAAGCACCGGTCAGATAAAATATGAAGGCCCCGAAAGCGACAACCCGCTTGCGTTCAGATGGTATGATGAAAATAAAGTTATTGCAGGGAAAACACTGAAAGACCATCTGCGTTTTGCCTGTGCTTATTGGCATTCATTCTGCAATGTTGGTACGGACCCGTTTGGTGAAGGCACACATTTGTATCCGTGGAATGAAAGAAGTGATGCTGTTGAAAGAGCAAAAGACAAGATGGATGCGGCATTTGAATTCATTACAAAAATAGGCTTACCATTTTATTGTTTTCATGACCTGGATGTAGTGGATTATACAAATGATGTAGTGGATAACGAAAAGCGATTGCAGGCGCTTACAGAATATGCCAGGCAAAAACAGCAGGCAAGCGGTGTAAAATTGTTGTGGGCCACTGCAAATTTATTTTCCAATCGCCGATATATGAACGGCGCCGCCACCAATCCTGATTTTCATGTGCTCACACATGGGGCTGCTCAGGTGAAGGCCGCCATAGATGCAACGATAGCTTTGGATGGTGAGAATTATGTATTCTGGGGTGGGAGAGAAGGCTATATGAGTTTGCTAAACACCAATATGAAACGTGAGCAGGAGCATCTTGCTATGTTTCTGCACAAAGCGAAAGATTATGCACGCAGCCAGGGTTTCAAAGGAACTTTTTTTATTGAGCCAAAACCATGCGAACCAACCAAGCATCAGTATGATTATGATGCGGCCACAGTAATTGGCTTTCTGCAGCGACATGATTTATTGAGTGATTTTAAACTGAATGTTGAAGTAAATCATGCAACACTCGCGGGACACACATTTACACATGATTTGCAGGTAGCTGCTGATGCAGGTATGCTGGGAAGTATAGATGCAAACAGGGGTGATTATCAAAATGGCTGGGATACCGATCAATTTCCGAATAATATCAGTGAACTGGTGGAAGCGATGCTCATCATTCTGGACGCCGGTGGTTTCGGTGGTGGGGGAATAAATTTTGATGCGAAGCGAAGAAGAAATTCAACCGATGATGAAGATTTGTTTTACGCCCACATCGGGGGCATGGACATTTTTGCAAGAGCATTAATTATTGCTGATAATATTCTGCAAAAATCCGATTATAAAAAATTCAGGCAGGAACGTTACGCATCTTATGACAATAATAAAGGGAAAGAATTTGAAGAAGGAAAATTATCACTGGAGGAACTGCGTCAATATGCTATTGATCATGGTGAACCTCAGGTAAGAAGCGGCAGGCAGGAATACATGGAAAATTTAATCAACCGGTATATTTAAGCATATTAACAGAATTGTTTAAACATTGATTCCATATTCTGCAATCATTAGAAAAATCACACAGAAAGAAGCTGGAGCCTTTAAAGTTTTGCAACATTTTCCTTTGTTTTTCCCAGGTCGAATTTAGCAGCGTCCCATTTTTTTGTTTTTGAAAGTCCAAGCCATTCTTTCATATCCTTGTGTTCTGGATTTTTGGGATCCGCCAGTATTGCTTTCAGGTCTTCATAGCCCCAGGGACCGCCGCAATCTTCTGGCGGGCAAGCGCCTTCACCTGCAATACAATCCGCCCGGACCATTTTGTCGTCAGTTATTTTTTCCAGTGTAATGATATGAGTCCAATCATCACCAAAATCGTATATGTAGGTGAATTTTTGTTTGGGTTTTGTAAATATTTGATGAAGCTTTATTCTATTGCAATCCTTGATTTCATAATCTGCTTCCGGGTGAGGAATACCAATGATCGGCTCAGAAGCATATCCTTTGGGTGAGAATTGAAACAGGTGATAATTCTCCCAGCCAAAAGCAGCCTGTATTATAAGATGGAAACGCATAAAGGTAAATTGTTCAGAAATCAATACTCTTCTCCACACAGGGGGATCAGAAATATTCTTTAATGCA
>JAHEZC010000469.1 GCA_023251275.1 Parafilimonas sp.
TTTGAAAATTCAATGTTCATTAGTTTCAGTATTCAGTGCCCGGGGAATAAAAATTTTCAGCAGGCAGCTTCATTACTGCAATATCGGTTAGCGGTGATAATAACGGAACAATAATAAAATTAAATATTTTCAAACAGATACGTGCAGCTTTCTGGTATGTTTATCAATTATTTCAATAAAAATGCGGAATGTATTGTCTGGCAACAGCCCTGCTGCTTTCTCAGGCCATTCGATCAAAATCAGGTTGCCTTTCAGCAGACAATCTTCGATGCCCGCACGTATTGCTTCATCTTCATCTTTCAGGCGATACCAATCCATGTGATAAATAATTCCTGCAACTTCGCTTTTATATTCATTAATAATGGCAAACGTAGGGCTGCTTATTTTATCTTTCACACCGAGAATTGTGCAGAGGGCATGAATAAAAGTGGTTTTTCCGCTGCCCATCATTCCATGAAATGCCCATACTGTATGTTGTTGTCCTGCTTCCCATATTTTTTCAGCAGCAGCATATATATTTTTTTGTGTAAATTCAATATCCATGCTGCAAACTTACTCAAACAGTAAAGCATTAAAAGGAGAGTGAAATTATTTTTCTCTATGTCTAAAGCACGGAAGTGATCAATATACATTTTCTTAATGATTATATTGAGATGGTAAGGAGCCACACTTATTCTGATAAACGCGACTGGCCTATTTCAACCTTACAGTATAAGTATAAACCTGTTCATTTGCTGAACCTGTATTTTTTGAAATGACCGCTCCTTCATTTTTGAATCTTTCACGGATAACCGGTGCCAGGCGTGCATCATCATCAAACAATAATTCTGTAACAAGCAGATTCTCCCCGTTGCTGGTGAACACCTCAAAATGTATATGTTGCGGCAGGTCACTTTTCGGATAGCCCTGTGGGTGAATGGTATGAAATTCAAATGAGCCATCATCGTTTGTTTTAAAATAGCCAAATATTCTTGCATGTCCCCTGTCTCCTTCCATCACCTGCACATGAGGCGCAGTATCGGAATACCATCCCTTGTTGTCCGTATGATACACATATACTAATACATTTCCAGAAGGCTTACTATTCTTACCTGCTATATTTCCTTTAATGGTTACATGCGTACCGGGTTCAGTTGACGAAACAAGCGTAATTTTTTCCTGCTTTGCAAATCGTTTGATCAGATCCCTGAAAGAAGTTAATGAATGCAACTTCATGTAAGATGGATTTGTAAGAATTTCTGTTACTGACTTTCCTGAGGAAAGTTGTTGCTCTGCCTGTTTTAATTCAGCAGAAGCATCCTGTGCAGAAGATGAACAGGAAGTTATTACAAACAAGAAAATAAAAGCAAGCGTTTTCATGACAATATTTTTGTGATTAATGTTATTTTTTTACAAGATTACAAGTGATACAAACAGGATCGTTTCCATCAATATCTGCGATATATACATTTGCTATTGGCCTTTTATAAAAGCAAGCTTTTTACTATCAGGAGACACACGTGCAAAGAATGAACCCAGAAAAATGAGGATTGTATTTTTCATGATAATCTAAGTTGATAAAATGATCATACTTTATTTTTCCTTCAGAAAATCTGCGTATTGTTTTGACTGAACGAGGTTTTCAAAATTATCATTGTCTTTATAGTCAGCCTCATTGAACCATCCTATTTTTTGCAGCAATCTGAGGTCTGCTATTGCTTCATTTATCCTGTTTAATTTTGAATAAGCAAGCACTTTCTTTAACCTTATTTAGCCCTTTCGCCAATTGCAATGTAACATTGCCTTATCATAATACAGCAGCGCTGAATCATACTCACCTTTTAAAATATAAATATCAGCAACCATTCTCTCTGCTTCATTATCCGATGTGTCTCTGCTCAGAATTTCCCTGAAAGCAGACAAAGCATGATCATAATCAGCATTATACAATTCTCTGAAAGCTATTGCATTTCGGTACAGGTCGTCGTACAATTTTGTTTGGCTGTTTCGCAGGAACATAGTCCTCCTGAGAAATTGCAATGCATTTTGAATTTGATCTTCAGAAATTTCAGTAGAATCAGATTCAAACCCATGCTGTGCTATGTTCATATTGACGATCATATATGGAGCATTTGCCTGTAAGGCTTTAAAGACAAGCGTATCAATTCTTTTATTTAAACCGATATTGTCAAGACCCGCTCTTACAAGGTAAACCGGCAAGTCAATACGAAACTTTTCCAACGGGGCAACTCCATAAAAGATCAATGCAGCTTTAATTTCATGCAGTTCATTTGCCAGCGGTAATCCGTCAATGACGTTTCCTGAACCGGCATAAATAGCTAACTGGTTTATATCCCCCTTGTATTGTGTTTCATTCTTTGCAAGAAAGGAAAGCAGGTCAATAAAATTATTTTTTAATTTACCGGGTTCTACATCAAATATTACACTTACAAATCCGCCGGAAGCTGCTTCCTTTGTCCAATTATAATAATGAGGATCATTCCTGAAACTTCTTGAGCCTGATGCATTAATAAATATCAATACCGGGAATTGAGTAGCTTTATTATCAGCAGGAATATAAATATCAGCTTTAAGGGAATCATCTTTTGAGTAAGCCAGGTCACTTTTCTTTATAAACTTTAATGAATTTGGATCCATGGTTTGCGAATGCGCCGTCAAACTACAAACGAGAGTACTTAAGAAGAAATAAAAAATTAAGACAAGTTGTCCACGCTTCATACAATTGAATTATAACTATAAAATCTTATTCAATAGCGATTGCCCCTTGAGCAGTCAATTGAATCTTTCAATTTCCAACATTTGATTATTCCCCGGAAAGGGTTTCTCAATAATAAAACCAAGCATGAGTTCATTCACAACGCTAAATATTTTATTGATCTCTTCAACTTCCTCACCCCTCATTTTTAAACCAACTGCCACTACCCTGCCCCATACGGTAAAGTCATGATGAAGAAATTTTTCCACTTTTATTTTAACTCTTGTAATTGGATTTGTCAATGCCTTAAACTGGTGCTGATCATCTTCATTGAAGGTATTTTCAGTAACAATGTGGAGCAGCGGTACTGTAAATTTTTCGAGGTGATAATCTGCTGAATTTGTTGTTTTAGATCTTGGCCCGAAAAAACCCCCGTCAAGATTTATTACTCTTTTTATTTTTGATGTTCGCATTGCAAGATAAACAGCAGTTT
>JAHEZC010000470.1 GCA_023251275.1 Parafilimonas sp.
ATAAAGGTACGTTGAGAAGTACCTTTTTCAAAATACACTTCCCTGCCGCCTCCTCTTTTGCCAAAGTCGGTCTGTACAAAACCTCTTTGCAAAGTATCATTTGTTTTTGGCTCAATGTAAAATGCCCATTCTATGGGCAGATCATTTGGCAAAGCATAACGATCATTTGGATTGTCATTTTCCACTTTGCATCTTAATGCATCAGAGGCAGTAGTAGTATATGAACCCGGCAATAAGCATTTATTTTTTTATCTATTCTTATATCCTCTTCAAATGCAGATATCCGAACAAATAGTTCATCACCATTAGCATTTTCTTTTTTATTTTCTGTTGCAGGTTTTTGTTCTTTCCTGCTATCTTCTTTCACAAGAAATTTCAACTGATTAACAAAAGCAGGATTTAAAACTTTAAAATTCTTAATCTCTAAAAAAGGGCAATTGAATATATTGTATTGAAAAAAAATAAGTGAAATTTTTTTTAATTCTGATTCAAAGTAGTTGTCCATTAAGATCGCAAATTGTCCATTCAAAACAATAAAATCTTCTTTTGCATATATAGGGGAGCCTTCTATATTGGCTTCAATATACTGATACCCCATCCCTGACTCGGGATAATTACTTAGTTCCTGCGTGACATTTTTATTTAATTGATAAATCATTCTCCTTCAATCAAACAAACCCCTGCTCACACTCTTTTCTTCATTCCTTTTCGCTTTTTTAAATGTTTGGTTTTCTGCTGCGCCGGGGAGTTGTGGTTTTTTGCCTTCAAATAAATCTTCTACCGTAATGATTTGTATTTTATCCATCGGGAATTCTGTATCGGCGATCTTTATATGTCCCGCCTCTTTCGCTGCTTTTGTCATTTCTCTTGTTACGTTTTCTGCGAAGCAAACAAAGATGCCGACTGCAGCTTTTTGAGTGTCTATTACATTCACAAACTCACGAAGGTTTTTTACTGTCAGCTTTCCGCTTTTTGTTTCTATCAATGCAAACTGTTTTCCTGCATGTGTATTGAAAGTAAGATAACCATCATAACCACCATCGGCTGTTTTCTTTTCATTCACCACGCCAAGCAGCATTACTTCTATTGCCCAGTCCTGGAAACTTATTCTGCCTCCCTCTGTTTCCTGTGCCAGCATTTTTGCACTGGCAATATCTTTTGGCATGCCATGAATTTTTATTTCATGTTCTATGCCCAAACCATAACTATCTGCCAAACGTTTTTTTATTAACCGGATAGCAAGATGAGAAATATCCGCACCAAGCCATTTACGATTTAGTTTTTGTGCTACTGCAATCGTAGTACCACATCCGCAAAAAAAATCAGCAACTGTATCTCCTTCATTGCTGCTTGCTTTAATAATTCGTTCCAATAATGCTTCAGGTTTTTGAGTGGGATAACCGAGTCGTTCAGCAGCTTGTGCTGAAATAGGACCAATATCATCCCAAAGATTTTGTACAGGGCGGCCTTTTAATTCATCTATATATCTCTTTCTGCGTATTCTTCCATCGGGATTTTTTGGAAAGATTAGTTTATCTTCTTTGTCCCATTGCTCCATTTTTTCAATAGAAATAGCCCAGCCATTTTTAGGTGGTTTATAACCTTTATATTCATAAGTTAAGTTAGGTCTTGGAGTAGGACTTGAAAGATTATCACTCATATATTTTCTTCCATTCTCGTCTGTATATTTGAAGTTACTCTCTACATATTCCTCATAACCCGCAGCATCCTGATTGTATTGAGGATTTAATAGGTTTTTATCTGATTTTGCATAAAAGAAAATTATATCAACTATGGTTCCGAATTTATTTGATTTTTGATTTGTTTCACCCCTTCCTGTTTTTCTTTTCCAAATGATTTCATTTCTAAAATTTTTTTCACCAAAAATCATATCACACATCAACTTAAGATAAGCGCTCATAGTTTGATCGCAATGCAGATAGAAACTGCCGGTATCTGTTAAGAGTTTATGCATATACCAAATTCGTATTGCCATGGTGGTAAGATAGGCGGTTACACTATCTCTTATGCTTTTAAGATTATGGAAAGTATTAAGTATGGTATAAAGTTCCCTGTCTATTTCTGCTACCTCATTAAGGGTATCCACATAACTATAATTGCTCCATGTATCGGCAAAAGCATGTTTTTGAGCATTGGTATCTTTCATGTCAATGCTTTCAAACAATACATTGTAATTGCGCTTGCTGTTAAACGGCGGGTCTATATAGATTAAATCTATAAAAGGCTGCGGGTGCTGCGCTGTTAGTTCTTTGAGTACATCGAGACAATCGGCAAAATATAAATGGTTCATTTAAAGGCTTCTTTGGATTAAAAGTAAACAATAGGAAGATATTGAATACACATCTTTACACACCAATGTGAATAATAAGAGATGCATAACAATGGTGGTATTGTATAGTGCTTCATAGAAACACAAAAGCGCGGCTTAAAAAAATATGCATAATTAAACCTTCTTTGAATTTATTTTTTCCACTTCAGCCGGTTCACATTATCGCCGATAGCCTTACCCTTTTCCAATCCTCTTGTATTATCCTGCGGTGTATGTATGCCGCCGTAAAAGCGTGAATTTGCCGTTTCTTCAGCGGCCTCCCAGAATGAGTTAAAATGCCTCGCTTTGAAATCCGTATTTCTTATTTCATCTCTTGGCCTGCCCACATGTGCGCTGTCTGTAAATGCAAAATGGTTTCCATACAAATCGGTGAGTACAGTGGCTGCTGCTGCTGCCTGTATTGCATGGCCTGATGGGAATGCCGGGAATGGCGGATCGGGCCAGAATGATTCCCAGTGCTGATCTATATGGTGCGGCACGAAGGTATTTGCCCGCTCAGTAAAGAACTGGTATTTCCATTTCCAGCAATTGCGGAATGCATCTGCTACGGCCATGCCGAGGCGTGCATAGGTTTCCGCACATTTGATTAAGCCAGGTTTCGTTTTCCTGATTGCAACTGTAGCAAGGTAATAGGAATGCCCCGGAGGAGTAAAGGTTACATCCGGATCGTCGGCCCACCATATTGCAGCTTCTTTTTCCGCCTGTGTTAATACTTTTTCTTTTTCATATACCTGGATAAATTGGTTATAGTAGGGCGAACCCTGTGTTGAATCGAATGGAATAAATGCTGGTGCAGCAATGGAGGAATCGGCAACTAAAAAAGTGCG
>JAHEZC010000471.1 GCA_023251275.1 Parafilimonas sp.
CTATTTTTTTCCCTTTCTCAACGATCTTGTCAATACTCTTGATAATGGCAGTCCCTCCAACTGCAATGCTGCGTGAACCATAAGTGCCCATTCCAAAAGCTACCTTTTCTGTATCACCGTGAATAATTTCAATATCATTAAGCGCAATTCCCAATTTGTCGGCAACTACCTGTGCAAATGTTGTTTCGTGGCCTTGCCCATGTGCATGGGAACCTGTAAATACGCTTACCTTACCGGTGGGTTGCACACGTACATGTCCCACTTCAAACAAGCCTGCTCTTGCACCCAAAGAACCAACTACTGCGGAAGGCGCAATACCACATGCTTCAATGTAAGTGGAAAAGCCAACACCCAGTAATTTACCATTGCCCGCAGCATCTTTCTGTGCCTGGCGGAAATCTTCATATCCCAGCATTTCCAGCCCTTTGGTTAAAACGCCTTGATAATTTCCGCTGTCATATTGCAGAGCTACCTGGGTTTGATAACCGGGCTGATTTACTCCATCAAATGGAGGTATGAAATTTTTAAACCGCAGTTCTGCCGGATCTGCATTCATTTCCAATGCGGCAAGATCCATCAATCGTTCCAGTAAATAGGTTGCTTCAGGACGTCCGGCGCCGCGATAAGCATCCACCGGAGTTGTATTGGTAAATACTGCTGTTATATCCACATTGATTTTTGGTGTGGTATATAATCCCTGCAATAAAGTGCCATGAAGATAGGTGGGCACACAACTTCCAAACGTTGACAGGTAAGCGCCTAGATTTGCAAAGGTTTTTACCCTCAATGCAGTGATCTTTCCCTCATTATCAAAACCCATTTCAGCTTTGGTTACATGGTCACGGCCATGGGCATCGAGCAGAAAGCTTTCACTGCGTTCCGCGGTCCATTTAATGGGTCTTCCGATTTGCCTTGTACACCAGGTAAGCAATGCTTCTTCCGTATAGTGAAATATCTTGCTTCCGAAACCACCGCCTACATCGGGACTTATTACCCGGACTTTATGCTCAGGAATTCCGAGCACAAAGGCGCACATCAACAATCGTATCACGTGCGGATTCTGTGAACTTGTGTATAATGTATATTTATCATTAATGGCATCATAAGCACTATTGTAGCTGCGTGGCTCTATCGCATTGGGGACCAGGCGTTGGTTTACAAATTCAAGTGTAGTCACATGCGCGGCATTTGCGATGGCTTCATCCACTTCAGTTATTGGATTACCCAATGCCCAATCATAGCACATATTACCGGGGACATCATCATGCACCAATGGTGCGCCTGCCTGTACAGCTTTAGCTGCATCAACTATGCAGGGCAATTCTTCATATTCCACATTTACTGCCTGGGCTGCATCCACAGCCTGTTCTTTGGTTTCAGCAATCACAACAGCGACGGCATCTCCCACATGCCTTGCTTTATCTGCAACCAGTAAGGGATGCTTTGGCTCCTTCATGGCGTCGCCATTTTTAAAGTTTACCTGCCAGCCGCAGGGAACGCCATTCACATTTGCCACATCAGCGCCGGTATATATTGCTACAACACCTGGCATCGCTTTGGCCGCACTTGTATCTGCACTGAGGATTTTTGCATGTGCATAAGGGCAGCGTACGAATGATGCATAGGTTTGTTGAGGCAGAATAATGTCATCAACGTAATTACCTCTTCCTGATAGAAATCTTTTGTCTTCAACCCGTTTAACGGATTTTCCGATCAATCCATTTGTACTCATACGGTAACCTCCTCTTTCATTTTTTCAGCAGCATACTGAATTGATTTAACAATGTTGTGATAGCCTGTGCAGCGACAGAAATTACCTTCAAGTGCATGCCGGATTTCTTCTTCTGCCGGATCGGGATTATGGTGCAGCAGATCAGCCGCAGTCATGATCATTCCCGGCGTACAAAAGCCGCATTGCAGGCCATGACATTCTTTAAAGCCTTCCTGCAATGGATGCAGTTCACCGTTCCGGGCCATTCCTTCGATCGTGGTTATTTCACAACCGCCGGCCTGCACGGCAAGCATAGTGCAGCTTTTAGTTGCTTTACCATTTACATGAATGGTACAGGCGCCGCAACTGCTCGTATCACAGCCCACATGTGTGCCGGTGAGGCGCAACACATCCCGCAGATAGCTGACCAGCAGCAACCGCGGCTCAACTGCATGGCTGTACTCCGCTCCGTTGACTTTTACATGAATTGTTATGCTCATAGAGCTTTGGTTTTTAATTTTAGTTAAGAGAATTTTATGATATAAAATTGAATTTTATTTGGGTTCCAACTCACTTTCCAGGTTTGTGAAAAACTGCTTCGACAAAGTATTCACTACACCACCTAAAACACGTTGCCCCATACTCGCCAGCATTCCCGATAATTTTACATCACCATCAAAAGAAACTTCGGCCTGGCTTTCACTAACCGGAACAATATCAATCTTAATCACAGCATTCGCATTGCCGATTTTGCTGTTTTGCTGCACCTTCAGGGTAAATCCTTTTTCTTCCTGTATGTCTTCCATCCGGAGATTCCCCGTAAAGGAACTGCTTATAGGGCCGAGCTTTATAGACACGGTTGCTAAAAAGGAACTATCATCAATTCTTTCCAGTTTAGTAATGCCCGGAACTATCCTGGCAAGCGTCTCCGGGTCCATCAGTATTTGCCAAACTTTTGATGCGGGAGCAGTCACCACATGTTTTCCGGTAAGTTGCATAGTAGATCGGTACAATCGTTAATAAATAAATTCAGGCACACAAAATTCAGAAACTGCTGAAATAAATCGGCAGTCAAGGTAGAAAAAACTTTACGATAGAAAAAAATTAATATGATTTTTGTTTTGTTATTTTTTGCTAATGAAAAATAAGAAGCAATATATCAATGGCAGGAGGCTGAAGTCTGCGTTAAATTATATCAACAGGAATCTTCAAAATAATATTTCAGTCAAGGCCTTAAGCCGTGAAGCGTTTATGAGCGAACCGAGTTTTTTCCGTTGTTTTAAATTACAATTTGGCATAACACCGGTGGAATACATCATCAGGCAACGTATAAAAGTCGCCAAAATGATGCTTCGGGCGGCTGACGTGCCCATCTCCGAAATTTCATATTCATCAGGGTTTAATAATATGAGCTATTTTCTCCGAACCTTTAAACGCCGCACAGGGCTGACTCCTTCGCAATAT
>JAHEZC010000472.1 GCA_023251275.1 Parafilimonas sp.
GCAATCATGAGCGATGAAATAAAACATGAATGTGGGCTTGCCTACATTCGCCTGAGAAAGCCTTTTTCGTATTACCTCCAAAAACATGGAACAGTGATGTACGGCCTTAACAAGCTGTACCTGCTGATGGAAAAACAGCACAACCGCGGCCAGGATGGCGCCGGTGTAGCCACAGTAAAACTGAATGTGGAACCGGGCTATCCCTTCCTGCATCGTATCCGCAGTAATGCTCACCAGCCAATTGCGGATATTTTTTTTAAGATAGGTCAGGAAATCCATGAACTGGAAAAATATCAACCCGATGTAAAACAGCATCCCGGTTTAATGAAAGGGCATGTACCATTTCTTGGTGAAGTATTACTCGGTCATCTGCGCTATGGCACGCAGGGAAAAAATAATGTAGAGTTTTGTCACCCATTTATCAAGAGAGATTTGGCGCCGGGTAAAAATCTTGCCATGGCAGGAAATTTCAATCTTATAAATACTGAGGAACTTTTTGCACTGATAAACGTTAACCCCGGGGAATTTCAAAAGCAGAGCGACCTGGCGGCAATGATGGAAGTAATGCATCATTTCCTGTCTAAGGAAGATGAAAAGAATCCGGACAGCGCGGACCTGTCTGAAGTGCTTAAAAAAGCAACCCCTCTTTTTGATGGCGGATATACAGTTGCCGGGTTAGTGGGTAATGGTCATAGTTTTGTTTTGCGTGATGCGCATGGTATCCGCCCGGCCTATTATTATATTGATGATGAGGTGATCATTTCAGCGAGTGAAAGAGCTTCCATCAGGACTGCTTTCAATGTGGGTGAAAATGAAGTGCTGGAGCTTATGCCTGGCAATGCATTGATCGTGGATGATACCGGTAATTACAAAATTGAGCATGTACTTGAGGCGAAGGAAAGAAAAGCCTGCAGCTTTGAACGTATTTATTTTTCACGCGGCAGCGATGAAAAAATTTACCGCGAAAGAATTGCCCTGGGTTATCACCTTAGCAGACCTGTGCTCGAAGCGGTAAATCACGATCTGAAGAACACGATTTTTTCCTATATACCCAATACGGCAGAGGTAGCTTATTTTGGTTTGTGCAAAGGGATGGAAGATTATCTTAATCAAATAAAGGTGCAGCGTATTTTAAGCTGGGGGAATGATATTACAGAAGAAAAACTGCTTGCGATGATCAACCGCAAAATACGGCAGGAAAAAATTGCTATCAAAGATGTAAAGCTTCGCACATTTATCGCGGAGGACTCCGGTCGCGACGAAATGGTGCAGCATGTATATGATATTACGTATGGCACTGTACGCAGGGATGAAGATACTTTAGTGGTGATTGATGACAGTATTGTCCGCGGCACTACGCTGAAAGAAAGCATTGTACGTATGTTGGCAAGGTTGTATCCCAAAAAGATCATTGTTGTGTCTTCTGCACCACAGATACGCTACCCCGATTGCTATGGCATTGATATGAGCAAATTGGGCGATTTCATCGCTTTTCGCGCAGCTATTGAGCTGATGAAAGAAAGAAGCCTGGAAAATTGCCTGACTGCCATATACAATCAATGCAGGGAATTGCATCGCAATAACCAACTGCATACAGAAAACCTGGTAAGACAGGTTTACAAGCCTTTTACCACAGAAGAAATTTCTGATAAGATCGCTCAGCTTATCACACCCAAAGATTTAAACATACCTGTGCAGGTAATTTACCAGACCATCGAAGATCTGCATGAAAGCTGCCCCACGAATACAGGTGACTGGTATTTTACCGGTAATTATCCCACACCCGGCGGTAACCGCGTAGTCAACAAAGCCTTTATGAACTATTATGAAGGGAAGAATGTGAGGGGATACTAAGAAGATACAAATACCTGCATTCAGGAATCAAGACTCAGGAAGGCGTATAAATTAAATTCAGGCGTATATTTGCGGAAAGTTTTATTATGACTACTAAATTGAATCTTACTATTGAAGAAGAAACTGCAAAAAAAATTAAAGCTTATGCTTCAAAAAAGAAGACTTCTGTTTCTAAAATTGCAGAGGAATATTTTGCAAGGATTACTGATAGACCATCCAGGAAAAAAAAGAGTTTTGCAGAAAAATATGCGGGCATTTTGAAGCATTCTATACCGGATATTAATAAAGCAAGAGATGAATATTTAAATGAAAAATATGGCCTCTAAAATATTTATTGACATAAATATTCTGATTGATTTTCTTGACCCGAAAAGGCTCAAACATATTGATGCTGCAGAATTATTGGATAAAGCGGAATCTGGTATATGCATGCCTTATGCAACAGAAAGTGTATTAAATACAGTTGCATATCTTGTTAGAAAAGATTTTAATGCAAAAGCAGTATCAGCAGTATTTGAACATCTGTTGACATTCTTAGAGATTATTCCTGTTTACAAAAACGCCTATCAATATGCTCTGCGAAATGTCGCAAATGATGTGGAAGATGCGGTATTATACCAGGCTGCCCTTGAAAATAATATTGATTACTTTATAACTAATGACCTGAAAGATTTTAGAAAGATTGCGACAGTTTCCTTACCTGTCAAAACTGCCGCCGAATTATTGAAATTATTATAGCAATTCTAAAAAATACAAGTGTGAAACACCTTCTTCTGATACGCCATGCGAAAAGCAGTTGGGATGATTTTTCTCAGAAAGATTTTGACAGGCCGTTGAATCACCGAGGCGACCGGGATGCCCCTGCCATGGCAAAACATTTACTGGGAAAAAAAATCAAGATTGATGCCTTCGTTTCCAGCCCCGCAAAACGGGCCTATACTACCTGTAAATATTTTGCCGAAGTATATGGCAAAAAAGAAAAAACGATCATTAAAGTTCCTCAACTCTATGAACCTTCTGTGAAAGCCTTTTACGAAGTGATTAAAAAACTGGATGATGAATTTGAAAATGTCGCATTGTTTTCGCACAACCCGGGGGTTACTGCATTTGCAAACGAACTTACTGATACCGGAATTGACAATATGCCAACCTGTGGTGTGTTTGCTGTAAAAATTGATGCAAAGGATTGGAAAGATTTTGAAAAGGCGGAAAAAGAATTATGGTTCTTTGAATATCCAAAAATGATTTGAACCGGTTAAGACAAATAGTGAGTAAAAAAATCAGCGATTGCATCTTCCAATGAAGATGCCGGCATTCGGGG
>JAHEZC010000025.1 GCA_023251275.1 Parafilimonas sp.
GGTAATCACGATGTCCGGGGCGTGATATTTTTTTGAAATCACTTTCGGCATAATAAGCATTTTTATCATCATAAATATTTACTGTCGTATAATGATGAAAGTCAATTGGGTCAGGGCATGCAGCATAACAACCATTATATTCATCGGGATAAAATACCTGTGCAGCCAGCACTTCCCATCCGCCGGTAGAGCCTCCATACATAAACCTCGCCCATCCCTTGCCGATACCGCGAAAACGTTTTTCAATTTCAGGGATCAGTTCATACGTAATGGCGTTGCCATAGGGGCCAAGATTGGCTGAATTCACGGCATACGAATCGTCGTAATACGGATTGGCATGTTGTATCTCTATGGCAAGCACCCTCGGAAAGTTTGGTCCAGTCCATTGTTTGTAAAAATTGTATGCTTCCTGCTGCTGAATTTTATTATAACCTGTAATATGAAAGCGCTCGCTAGTATCGGGCTTCAGATTTTCATCAGGCGGCACGGTTCGGAAACCATCGAAGTCTGCAGGGAAATGACCATGAAAAATTGCCAATGGATATTTTACAGTCGGATGTTCGTCAAAGCCTTCAGGCAAAAGAATGTGAGCACCGAGGTACATTGGCCTGCCCCAGAATTCCGTAAGCAGCTTGCTCTGAATTTTAATGTGCTTAATATATTTTGTATCCTCCGGTTCTTTAACGGGTGGAATGATTTTGTCAATCGTGATCTGTATTTCATTGGAAATATTCGGATCGAAATGAATCTTTACAGGTGTGGAATAAATATTACCCGGTGCAGTATTCCAATGCTGCCCTTCACCCCTGTCCATTGGCAGTTTCACCGTTTGCCCTGTCTGTAAATGAAAAGTCTCATATTTATGCAGCAGCGCCTGTATATAATAATCACCTGCAGGTACATCTTTCAATCTTTCAACGGGATAGCCGAATGCGTGCACGTCCGCAAACTGAGGTGTACCCGGCTGCCATTCGTTCACGTCAATGCCAAACACCATTTGCGTATTCAATCCATCGCTCACCTGCAGCCGGGGCTCGCTTTTATCATTATTCGCAATTAAGAGAAGCAGTCTTCCATCGAGCACAGGCTGCTTCAGTGAATCTGCAATATTTATTCTGAATGTTTGAGCGCTGCAAAAAAAGAATGTAAACAACAATGGCAACAGGATGATTTTTCTCATATACGAACAGTTATGAAATAAATATATGGATAAATTTTTAGCCCACCTACAAGACATATTAGCCAGGCAATAAACACATAGATGCCATGTGAAAAAACTATCAGCAGGTTTACACTCATTTTACCGCGACTTGGCGGCTTTGGGTGAGCTATTATTTTTGTAATCTTTTCCGGCTTTGCATGTGTTTGCGCCGCTTATTCTTTTAAAAAATAATTAATCACGGAAACGTTTTAAGGGTTACGCAGAAAAAAACCAGGGTGATTCAATCAGCGCAAAAAATCACCTCATTAAATACATTTTGCCATAGCCTTTGTCGAAAAATTTATCCGTATTCACTTCATTGCCGTTGGCATCGTAAGTGGGAAACTTGTCAAGGGATTTATTGTTAAGATTGGTAAGTACACGATAGAGATACACACCATTTGCCAGCTTTTGCCCATACATATCTGTACCATTCCATTTATATTCGGTAATGTTTCTGCCGATATGCAGCGGGCTTAATTCATCCTTGGTTATTTCCTTTACAATTTTTCCTGTGATTGTGAGAATTTGAATACGTATATTCTGCGGCACCTGGCTGCCTGTGACGGTGAATACAAATGCCGTAGAAGTAGTGAACGGATTCGGATAATTGAACATGTTTGTGATCATCGGTTTATTATACACCTGGAATGTTACCGTAAAATCAACATTACCGGCCGGGTTGCCTGTTTTGTCTTTTCCATGAACGATCAGTTGGTATTGCCCATCCTGAGTCAGGAAAGGTGTGAAATCCACAGTTGCTGTATTGCTCGTGGAGCCGGGAACAGCCGGTGTGAAACGTAAGGTATCACTGGTAAATGAAAACTTTTTCAAAGAACCGTCAGGATATCGTAACTGAACTGTGACAGCAGATGTATCATCCAGCAGCAGGAACTTAGCTTCATCTGTCAGCTTTATCAATACATGAGGGTTGGCGGAAACAATATCATTATTCAGTATATGTATTCCATCAAATGTTACATCGAGCAATGGTTTATAATTATCTTTTGTGACGGCAAAATTCTTATACATGAAATTGTTGAAATGATATTGCTCCGGCTGATCATTATCCGGGTTTACGTCAACAAATAAATTATTGGTTCCTGCAAGATCCGTGGTATTAACCTGGTACGATATTATGGCTGTATCGCCGGGATTCAGCTTCTTTAATCTTGGTATGATCAATGGGTGGGCTACATTTCCGGCATCATATACAGTTACATTTACTTTTATACTATCGGCAAATGCCGCATCGCTTACATTTTTAAAAGCAATTGCTGCATCCAATCCTTCACCTAATTCAAGCGTATCTTTAAACCTGTATAAAATGTTGGGCGCAAGTGCTCCTTCAGGAACCGGCACATATAGTATTCTCCAATAACGAAGCTGGTATGGCGTAAGGTTTATACTGTCTGCATTCCTCATACGAAGTTTGAGGTAAGGATAAGTTGCAGCATTTACGGATGAAATATCAAAATTCTGCTGGGATGAATTAAGCGTATATAAAACATTTTCCATACCGCCGGCGGAAACACCGATCACATCCACACTTTCGGCATCGCCAGGTTTTGTATCAGCGCTTGCTCCTCTCCATTGTACCTGTTTCCACGCATTGGCCGGACCAAACACTGGAGATGTAAGGTAGCCTAATGTATCGGGCGAAGCAATGGTCATGATCGTATCAATATTGTCGTATAAACCCTGTGAGAATTTCTGTAAAGGAGTAAACAAGGATATATTTTTTTTATAGGCAAAAGCCCATGTGCGGGGATAACTGAATAAATCAATCATAGAAAAACCCGCATTAATTAATCTTTGATATAAGGTATTGCCAGTACCATAGATCGTTTCATCATTTTTCCAGACATTAGCAAAAACAGGATATGCAGCATCATATATCATGCGTGCAGTCACCAAATATCCACTGGGTATCCAGTCCATAAAATCACGCATCCTTCTCCTGCCTGCCGTATCAGAATAAGAAAATTCAAAATTATATTGTGACCCTATATGGCCCTGGCAATCAGCAGCGCTGCCCATAAATCCGCCTGTTGGGCCGGAAACTGTGGTAGCGGGAACTGCCTGGTTATATAATGGCTTCAGGCTTACAGGATCGAATACATTGAATATGATCGAATGTCCGGCACAGGCAGACGCGGTAACAGTCAATCCATTGATCTGCACCTGGAATTCGTTATCTTCAGTTCCGCTGGTAGGATAAATCGAATTAATAATACGCAGGGCGGAAAACACGTCGGTGTAATTCCATTTCCGGCTGAAACTGTCTATATAAATTTTATCACCGGCAGATTTGAGATGCTGGTATAAGTGCGATTGGTTGAAGCCAAAACTGCTTCCGGGTAAATAAACAAAACTGCTTGTATTCCAGTGATACTCATTATTGGATGGTACAGGCGCTGTGCGCCAGTAATACACGGTGCTGTCGGTAAAAATAATGCCCGGATCAAATTCAACAATGCCTCCGCCCTGCGTTACATTTTTTGTGACCTTAAGCGGTGAGTTGAATAATTCTGTTGTATCAAGCTCCATCACATACTGTCGTACCGGGCTGATAGGATTGGCTGTTGATGCAACCAGCTTAATACCATTTTTATTTACTATCGCAAAGTTGTATGGGTAAACCGTGCGCAGTTCATCTTCATAGATGTAAAATATTTTTGTAACGGTATTATTCAGTTCGCTTAATTCGTCGTATTGATTGGTATCATCAATGGTTATGGTCAATTCGTTTTGTCCCTTATCTCTCGTTGCAATAATGGGAACGGTAAGCGATACTGAATCAATGTACCGGATACTTTTTATGCGTTTCGAAAAAAGTGTAGTACTGTTTCCATCAGGATATTTCTGTCTTATCAAGATTGAAACTGAATCACCGGTGGCCATCCCGATATTGTAGAAGTAAGCTTTTATGTTGAAATTATTGTCTGCTACCGAAACAAAAGTTGGATTAATGATCACCTGCGGATCTTCAATCACAAAATCGGGCTTCTCATGCGCATTGATCTTTAATGCCGGATCGCCGTGCAGCACCGTTTCTTCTGCATGAAAATATTTTGAAACAGAGTCCGTAGGTGTGCTAAGTAAATAAACAGTTCCATCTCTCATGTTCGTGGTAACAGGCTTATTGTACCCGGTCGTAGCCAGTGACCTGTAAAACCCCTGGCAATAAGCGTCGAGATAATTTTCCACGCCAAAATGCGTGCTTGCAATAAACCCGATAGCGCCTTTGTTTTTAGCAAGAACAAAATTTTCAGAAAGCGAGGTAATAACGGATAATCTCGAAGTATCGTAAGAAAAAATATTCCCCGCGTTGCAGCCATTCACAATGAAAAAAGGGTATTTGCCATAATTATTGTATTGGTCGGGTGAATTCAGATTATAATCGAGTGCTGTAGCTGCAGAATGGCCGAAGTAATTAAGCAGGCTGATGCCATCATTGAATAAATTCTCCATCAAAGCATTGGTAATGGGGGTTACCGGCCCGGTAGATGTTTTATTGAAATTATAGACATGGGCCCCGAAAGATGGGCCGCTGATTATATCCCTGTAATTATTCAGATGCGCAGTGAGTGCCGCATCGAGTGAAGCATCATTGGCGCCAACTACATGCACCATCGTTTTCATCCAGGCTTTATTGGCAATGGTTTGCGTCATGTTTGCCTGTTGCTGTTCAAACAATTTTACCTTATCAAGATAATCCTGTACTTCCTGCGGACGGATGGCTGACAATCTTCCAATAGGCGTTGCAGGTACTGGATTCAGGTCTTCAGAGGAAAGCAGGTTATCAGATGCAGGCCAGCCGAATGTGGGCACTAAGTTCAATTGATCAGCATACACTGAGCTTTGCTTCATCCTGTATTCGTCATAAGTTACAGCTTTGCCGATCAGGAAAGCAAATTTCGGCGCGACTGCAAAATTGTGCCTGGCAAAACGCAGGAAATTTTTTATGCTTAACGGATGCTTTTTTATGCCATAAGCGAACTGGTCAACAAGGTCATCAATATCATAAATTTTAGCATTAAAAGCTCCCCCTGCCGCACTGCTCCTGTATTGGCGGTACTGATCTACTGCATTAGCGCCGGTAAATAAAATTTTATTAGAAATAATGATATAATCAGCCTGTTCTGCAGCATTTGAAAAATTGATGAAATTCTTTTGCGCCAGGCTGGTGACCCCAGTTATATTTGACAAATCTTCATTTACCAAAACCATTTTTCTTTCCAGTGAGCTTGGAGGCAGCGCAAATCTTAATAATCCTGCAACTGCCGTATTAGCTGTATAGCGCTGATTGTTCGTAAGATCGTACAAGACCGGTGTTGCAGTACCTGCGTTAAAATTGCTTATCTCAAGATAATTTCCAGTGGCTGTTGCCGGTAAATAAAACTGAAAATTTAAGTGGCCTCCGAAATTAAAGCTGCGCGGATATTTTAAATCAATAAACCCGGCGACAATCCTGTCATTCGTATTAGAAAAAATATCAGCTATGGAAAAACTTAAAGAAGTATTATTGATTACTGACAAAGGCACTGCAGTATTGGTAAACACCTGTGCATCTACCGTATTCAAATTTTGGCTTATTATATTTGTTCCATTGGAAGACACCTGCACGGTCCGTGGGTTGTTTGGAAAAAAAGCCAGAAAAGAATTACCAGCCACACTGATCCGAAAAGTGGCATCTGGCCCAGTCGGTGCTACATATAAATTCCCGGCATTTACCTGCACGGGGCTTCCGGGATGAATATCTGCCGTGCTCCACCATTCACCAAGATCATAAGTAGAAGAATATACATATTCTCCAAAATAAGTCGGGAAACCCCGATTAATCATTTGCTGAAAATCAACCCGGTAATTGTACATGAAATAGGACTCAGCAGGAAGTGAATTACCGGCAACATCATTTACTGCATCGTTCAACCTATAATTACCTCCCGTTGCATTTACCGTTAAAAAGTAAGCAGCAGTATCAGTTTCGAGGCTCAGTGCATCCGATAACTGGTAAGCGGGATTCTTATACAATTGTTTATCCGGCTTTCCATCATTCTTTTCACCCCAGAATTCAATATAGCCATTTGGTGGTATCACCCCTGATAGAACGCTTGTATAAATAGGAACCTGCAGCCCATTGCGCCATAACTGAAATTGCTCAGCCGGCGTATTTGCCAATACAGATGAAGCCAGTACATTTTGGTTAATACGGTACAGACCCGTCTTCCCCACTTTGAATTTGTAATATGTTTTGGAATAATCTATCCATTCATTGTAATAAAGTTGTGCATGCAATGAAAAGCTTATGAAACCCAGGAACCCTATCAGTATATATTTCCTCATTATTGCGGGTAGTAGATTTTTTTTGATGATTTCGGTTTTTCAGATTTTGGCAATTTCGGAAAACTTCCTTTTGTTTTCGGCTCCTTACTTTTTGGCAAAATATCTACTCGCAGTGAAAACACATGCGTATAAAGCGGATTTGACTGGTTGGCAAGGTTTGTAAAAGCATAATCAATTCCCACATTACCTATTTTAAACCCCGCTCCTATACTCGGTTGAAATATCCACACTTTCTTTTGATTAAGTGTATCACCATCTGCCAGTCCTTGCTGAAAATTCTGCGCACCTGCACGTATAAATACTGCATCACTGATGTTTGCTTCAATGCCGAATTTCGGATCAATGCTGATGGGATTTGAACTGATCAATGTATTTCTTTTACCGTCAAAAGTCATATCGAAATCTGCTTCAGCTAACAATTGAAATTTATCTCCAAAGCGAAAATTGTAGGCTACTCCAGTAACGAGACGTGGTGCAGTTAATTCAGTTGATTTAACAGGTATATCATTATGCGTCAGGTACAACACTTCTTTTTCCCTGTCGGTAAAAGAAAATGACCACGCATTGAAAGTTGTCGTTATATCTCTTGCTGCAATGCCAAAACGCCACGTGGGCGTGTTGTACATAAATCCTGCATCAAAACCAAAACCCCATGCATTGGCAAAACTGCCTACTTTGCGGTAAATGATTTTTGTATTGGCACCCCAGCTTAACTGTTTGTCCTCATCATCTTTTATCAACTGGGAATAAGACAAGATGAAAGCATAGTCAGCGGAGGAGAAGGTCTGGATATTGTTGTAATCTATTGAGCCGTCGGGATTAACAAGAAAAAGAGTGTTTGGTATATCATCTACCCCGAAACGCATAATGGAAAGTCCCAATGTTTTAAAATGATCTTCAATTGGAAAAGCGCCGGTGAGATAATCATATTTGCCGATACCTGCGAAATATTCGGCATGCATCAGCGAAATGGAAGGATGCTCATATACATACACAAGGCCTGATGGATTCCAGTATCCTGCATTGCCATCCTGTGTGCTTGCCACCTGCGCTCCTCCCATTGCAAGACCCCTGGCGCCGGCGCCGATATTCAGAAATTCGTTGGAATACTTCCTGAATTGAGCAAAACAATCAGTAAAATATATCAGCAGGCATAAACACAAAAGCAGTCTGTTCAGGAAATTCATAGACTCAGGTTACAACGAAAGTAAAGCATTATAACTTTTTCGCTGCAACCTGATATACGTATTAACATAGCTATTTATTTTATCAGGGATAACCTTTTTTCAGCGTAAATCATTGTTTTTGCTTTTGCATTTTGAATGATTGCACAGTCTTCCCATTATCTACCTGTACCATATAACTGCCAACTGCAAGCTTACTTACGTCGAGGCTGATATTTCCTCCAAATACCTGCTGCAAAATCAACTGACCTGTAATACTATATACCCGGACAATGCTGTTAGTATTTGTGTTTTGATTGATGGAAATATTCAGCTTATTATTAAATGGATTAGGATAAGCAATTATCACTGCGTCTTTTCCAAAAGTTACAAGCCTTATGGATGAATACAGGAATCTGCCATCATTATCCACCAGTTTCAGCCGGTAATAATTTTTCCCTGTTACAGGATTCGTATGCAGAAAACTATACTCCTTTACAGGAATATTATCCTTTGTTGCCGGGACTGAACCAATAAATTTAAAATTACGGCCATCTGTACTGTGCTCCGCTTCATAATGGCTGAAATTGAGCTCTTCGGTAACATTCCAGTTTAATATTACGCCATTGTGATAAGGTTCTGCTGTAAAACTGAGCAGTTGCACAGGCAATACTTCGCCCCGATCTACATACACATATTTATACAGGAAGTTATTGAAATGATATTGCTCCGGCTGGTCATCATCGGGATTTACTTCAAGATATAAATTGTATCTGCCCTGCGGAATTGAAGTAATATTTACCAGGAATGATACCCGCAAAGTATCTCCTGCAGCAAGAGCAGCGGTTCTTGGTAATGTGAATTCATGGGCTGCATAATTGTCATCGTATAGTACAAGTTTTATTTTCAGTGGCGAGAAATTATTCCTGCTGACATTCTTAAATATTACATAACCTTTCAACGTGTCAAATTCAACATTTACGTCATGATCGAAACGAACGGTGTCAGGGATAGCAATGCCAAGATTGGGCGCAATGGCGCCTTCAGGGGAAGGTGAGTATTCAACCAGCCAATCCTGCAACTGGTAAGGCTTTCCGGTAACGGAATCCTGGTTTTTCATGCGCAATTGTATATAAGGATAGGTATTCGCATCAATTGCGGAAATATCAAGTTGGGTTTGAGTTTTGTCAAGCCTGAAAAATACGGAATCTATGCCGTTCTTATCAATCCCGACTATATCAAGGGATGCCCGGTTATTACTGTTTAAATCAAAGCCATTCCATGCTGCCCTGTTCCATGCTTTGCCCGGGCCAAACTTTGGAGAAATAATGTGAGCCAGCGTATCCGTAACAGACATATTTTCAGAAATACTTATCCTGTCATATAACCCGGCAGAAAGTCGTGAAAGCGGTTGATACTGCATCGAGTCATTCTTTTTAAAAACAAAAACAAATGTTCTTGGATAAGTAAAGGAATCTATCAATGTTCCCTGGTCTTTCAGGCGATGGTACAGTGAATTACCGGAACCATATAATGCGGTATCTGCAGCCCATATTGTAGGCGCCCAGTCTGCATTTCCCTGGTCATAAATTTTTCTTGTCACGACAAAATACCCATCAGGAACAAAATTGTCCAGAAAGTCCATTGCGTTTTTACGGGAGGTTGCATCCTGGGTGCTGTATTCAAAATTGTACAATGTAGCAGGTTTACAGGTACCTGCCGCTCCGTAAGGATTTGTAGTATTCGCAACGGGTTTAAAGCTCAGCGGGTCAAAAATGCTGAAAATTATAGAACTCCCTACACAGGCGCTTTCCGCAACAAAGCTGCCATTAACCGAAACACTGAACTGGTTATCTTCTGAACCGCTGGTAGGATAAATAGAATGAAGAACATACAAATTGGCAAGCGAAGGTGAAAACTTAAACTGCCTTGAAGCGGAATCTAAAATTATTTTATCCAGTGTTGATTGTGTGTGTTGGTAAAAATGCGCCTGTTCAAAACCAGGGTTGCCTGTGCTTTTATGGATAAATGAAAATACATTCCAGTTTGGATCGGGCTCGTTCGGTGCAACCCGCCAGTAATACACTGTATTATCAAGAGAAAGTGAAATATTGGCAAACTCAACGAGGCCTCCAGCAGACGATTGCGATCTTGTGATTTTCACAGCCGAATTGAATAGTGCTGTTGTATCTATTTCTGCGATGTATTCTTTATTACTGTCCAGTGCATCCGCCGTAGATGCAGCGAGGTTTATGGTATTAGTATTGATGATGGAATAGTTATATGGAAATACAGGTCGTATTTCATCTGAAGATATTTTAAATGATTTTGTCGCAATATTATTTGCTTCACTTATTTCCTGTATTTTTTTATCATCATCAACATACGCTGTAAGGGTGGTAACTCCGTTATCTCTGTTACTTACTACAGGTAATTTTACTGCAAATGAATCAATTGTTTTTATATAAGGAAGTTCTGTGCTGAACGCCAGCACACTGTCTCCGTCAGGAAACCTGCGGTACAGCGAAAAATGAACTGAGTCATTGGTTGCTTTGCCGATGTTATATATCCGGATCTTTACATTCAATGAATCATCAGCAGTTGAAACGAATTTGGGCGATATTTCTATCTGGTTTGAGTCTATTGCATAATCCGGCAAAGAGTATGAATTCATCTTAATAGCGGGATCACCATGCAATGTAAATTGCTCAGCATGCATACGGCCATAAAAATCTGTAAAGCCGGTAATGCTTAATCCTTTATTCAGCCCATCTTCCGTAATATTCCCAAAACCTTTTCCATAGCTTGATGAAGTAATAGATCTGTAAAACTGCTCGGTAAAAATATCGAGGTAGTTTAGTACACCAAAGTTGCAGGAAGATAAATACGCAATGGCTCCTCTTTGAGGTTCCAGTACAAACCTGTCGGAAAGGGAGGTACGTAAGTTTGCACGATTTAGATCAAAATCAAAGATATTCCCGGCTAGGCACCCATTCACAATAAACAGGGGATATTTTCCCGTGTTATTATATCGTCCTGCATCATCGAGACTGAAATCAATTTCAGTAGAAGATGAGTGTCCAAAGTATTCTACCAGTCCGCTGCCCTGGTCAAAAATATTTTTAAAGTTTACAACCTGTTGAGGATAAGCACCCGGATTGGCTGTTTTACTGAATGTTGTGACATCTCCGCCAAACAATGTATCGCTGATGATCCTGGTATATCTTGCCGTAATGGTATCAAGCTGAACACCAAGTTTGGGGTCATTGGCCCCGGCAAGGTGCAGTACTTTTTTCATCCAGCTTTTTTCAGTTATGGTTTGTAAGCTGTCTTTCTGAGCAGCTTCATATTGCTTTACTTTGGATAAATAATCTCCTACTTCCTTTGCTGAGACGGCTGACAACCTGCCGATAGGTGTTGCGGGTACAGCGTCATAATTATCGGAAGCCAATAAATTATCCGAGCCCGGACTCCCATAAGTCGGAACTAAATTTAAGGAATGTATATAAGGTTCATAAGTCGCATTGTTGCTATATGACCTGTAAGCGCTGTAGGCAACACCTTTTCCAATTAAGAAAGTATAGGCAGGTGTGAAGCTGAATGTATTGCGGGCATATTTCAGGAAGTTTTTTACAGCCAGCGGATGCATATCTATGCCATAAGCAAACTGGTCTTCCAGTTGATGTATATCAAATATTTTGGCATTATATCCGCCACCCGCTGCAGAGCTTCTGTATGCCCTGTATTGTTCTGCATAATTTTCTGAACCGCTTCCATAAATTAAAGGATTACTGATGATAAGGTAATTTCCCTGGTTTGCATTTTGAGAGAAGTCAATAAAATTCCTGCTTTCAAAACCTGTTATAGCAGTGGCTGCAGAGCCGTCGCCTCTTACCAATGCAAGATGATAT
>JAHEZC010000473.1 GCA_023251275.1 Parafilimonas sp.
CATGAATATGGGCTTTGGCTATCATATCCTGCATTTCATTTTCGGACGGATTTATGATTAGGCATGTGTGCGCATTTCTGTGCACTCTTTTTTCTAATGCCGCAGAAGGGTTTTTCCCTGCAATCACAAAAGGGATTTTAATTTGATTGAATACATGATCCAATAACCAGGTCGCTGCACGTTCATTCGACGGCACACTCAGATCGCCATGATAAAGGCAGTAAGTACCTGCACTTTCTTTGAACTGTATTTGCCAGGCCGGTAAGAATAATGGTAAATAATCTGCATGTTGGCAATGCATTTCGTTACGGTAATACGATACATCTTTTTTCGAAACGCCCCAGCATGCAGTTACATGCCTGACCAATTCTCTTTCATATTTTTTTAAAAGTTTGCTCTCCCGTAAAAAAAATAATTTTTTTGCGAGGTTATTGGTGGATCTGAATAAATGATGATAATAAAAATGCTCTGTATTGTGAATGCGTAAAAATTTTTTTCTGTTGTCAAAACGTTTATCAAGTACAGGGTACGTGCAATGAACGCCTTCCATCAATATGGGGTAATCATCACGCAGTAAATTTTCCAATAACACATTATTTCTTCTGCTCGATACTATATAGGGCAGCCTGAATGATATTCCTTTAGTTCCTGTGTTTCTTTTGTAATAAAAAACTTTTTCGCAGTATTTATTCAGCTCAGGCTGCTCGCCACGGCCGCTGTCAAAGCAATGCAGATAAATTTTTACTCCCTGCGAGTGTAATGCCGGAAGCTTGTAAAATAAGTCATAGACTCCGCCGTAATCAGCGGGATAAGGAACATTCAGCGATATAATGTGCAAGTGCTTATCCATTTTTTTGTATGACTCCCTGGGATATTATTTTCAACATGTTTTTGATTAGACCTGTAATTTCAGTTTTCATTCATTTTAAAAAAAAAGCTCGCTGTAAAATTTAAAAAGTTTGCCTTCTTCATACTGCCAGTTCAGCGCCTTAGCTGCATTAACACAATCAGCGCATAATTGTTTGTGCAATGTATCATCGTGTAATAGTGTGTTCAATGCAGAAGCGATGGAATCAATTTTTGTATCTTCTATCATCAGTGCTATATGGAATTCATCGTTTATCGTTTTGTATTCCGGGTAATTTATACAAACCTGCGGAACTCCCGCCATGATGTAATCAAAAAAACGATTGCTCAGTGAATAATATTGATTTAAACCTGTCTGCTCAAACAGCATCACAGCTATATATGCTGCTGGTGTAATGCTTTTTAATTCATCAGGCACAACAGCGCCTTTCAACTCCACTTTATCTTCAACGTTGTGCTTTTTGATTAATTCCTTCACCTGTTCAAAAAAATTTCCATTGCCGTAGATCTTCAATTTTGCATCCACAAATTTCATAGCAGGAATTAATGTTTCAAAACTCCGGCCCTCGTTTACAGCGCCCTGGTAAATAATAAATCTATCTTTATTTTTTACTCTTACTGCAGGATGAATGATTAATTCAGGCAGGTTTCTTATTACTGTGTAATGCACACCATATCTGCGCTTCAATTCATCGGCGATAAATTGGTTCACCGTATAGCCGGGCTGAAATCGCGGAACAGCAAATTTTTCAACTGCCAGCCAGAATTTATGGATATGCGGCCTTGTTACAATTTCCTTTTGCTCGGTAAATAATTCATGTGCATCATATATTCTTTTTTTTCCGCGAAAAAATGAAACAAAATAACAAGGGAGAATGGTATCGAGATCAATGGCGCAGACCGCATCAAATGGCTGAAATAATAAATAAAAAAATAAGCGCAGGTTATATTCTGTATAAAACATAAACCCTTTTGAAAAGAAACAGTATAGCCTTTTTTGACAGAAAAGCAGGTTTGCAGGCAACAGGGAATTTTTCAGTCTTCTGCCTGTCAATGTAACAACAAAACCGTTCTGTGCAAGCGATGTACAAATGCGGTGCATTCGCTGATCGTACACAAGATCATTGGTAACTGTGAAAATAATACGGTTCAAATGAAAATTATTAATACATGCACAGATACAATTTGATTAAGATGAGTTGGGGATAAATTTTTCAGATGCTTCCTTTGTCTGCTCCGGTTTATTGGGGCAAACTATGACAAGCTGATGAAAAACTAGTTGGCTAAAGTCAAAAAAATCTTTTGCTTGTCACCCGCCTTATGCGGACGAAGAATCTATTTTTTAAAATTTTAAAGAATAAAAATCATGACAGATTATTTCCAACTCACATAAATTAAATCATTTATCCGCTTTTCTTTTTCGTTTTATATTTTAGCTGAACATCAGCAATTCCCTGGCTTATCATTCCAAGTTTCTTTGCGGCGCTTTCCGACAAATCAATAATTCTGCCCTGTACAAAAGGCCCTCTGTCGTTAATGGTTACCTTGACTTTTTTCCCATTGGATAAATTTCTTACAATCACTTTTGTGCCAAAGGCTAAAGTTTTATGCGCAGCAGTAAATTTATGCTGGCTGAAAATTGCGCCGCTTGCAGTTTGCCTTCCCTCGAACTTATCTGCATAATAAGAGCCCTTACCTGTTTGGGTAACATATTTTGCGCAGGAGGTAAAAAAAATACATGCCGGCAGAAGAATGTAAATGAAGCCTAACGAACGATGCATACGGCAATTTATACAAAAGTATTGTCTCTGCACTTATCGTTGCAGGATCATTTTCCACTTGCCGGTTTCGGCGTATTCCTTTATTACACTGTTCCTGTGCTCCAGCAGTCTTTTCATATAAGGAGTGAGAATTAGTTTGCAAAGAATATCCCCGGCAAGGCCGTAAGCAATTTCAAATTCAAGCTCATCAATGACAAGCGTGCCATTTTCGATGGGTTTAAAAAAATGCCTGTGAGTCATACTTTTAAAATCACCGTGGAGCATTATATCTTCAAATGATTCATAAGGTTTCATTTGTGCGATACGCACTTTTAATCTCCGTATTTTGTAAAAATGTTTTGCCTGCCACGTTACAGTATCTCCTTGTTTAAGCAATCCGCTTGTTGTTCCTGCAATCGCCTCTTCATTGGCATGTCGCATGCTTATTTTGTGCAGGCTGACGCTCCTTGCCAGGTCAAACACCCTTTCTGCAGGTGCGTGTATGATGCTGGTAAAATGAATGAAGGGCATGAACTGAT
>JAHEZC010000026.1 GCA_023251275.1 Parafilimonas sp.
TCGATGGAACTGTTCAGCCGATAAAAGGCGCTTTGCCTATTGCGATACAGGCACGCAAAGAAGGGTTTAAAGGATTGATCGTTCCAAAGCAAAATGTACGTGAGGCAGGCATGGTAAATAATCTTGCTGTATATGGCGTTACACATATCAATGAAGTGATTGACTTCTTTAAAGATGAAAATTTTTTACAGCCTGTTGTAGTAAATACACGGGAAGAATTTTTCCATTCACAATATGAATTTGAAATAGACTTCAATGATGTAAAAGGGCAGGAGAACATAAAACGTGCATTGGAAATTGCTGCAGCAGGTGGCCATAATGCGATACTGATCGGGCCCCCCGGTGCAGGCAAAACCATGCTGGCAAAGCGATTGCCCACTATACTTCCGCCATTGAGTTTGCAGGAAGCATTGGAAACAACAAAAATCCACAGTGTAGCCGGCAAGTTGCCTGAGAATAGTTCGCTCATCAGTAAAAGACCTTTTCGTTCACCGCATCATACGATAAGCGATGTGGCGCTTGTTGGCGGCGGCGGTATTCCGCAACCCGGTGAAATTTCCCTGGCTCATAATGGTGTATTGTTTTTAGATGAATTGCCGGAATTCAAACGCACTGTTCTCGAAGTAATGCGCCAGCCGATGGAAGAAAGAAGAGTAACAATATCGAGGGCGAAACAGGCGATAGATTTTCCTGCAAACTTCATGCTGATAGCTTCCATGAATCCCTGTCCCTGCGGATACTATAATCATCCTGAAAAAGAATGTACCTGCCCGCCAGGGGCAGTGCAGAAATACTTAAATAAAATTTCCGGGCCTTTGCTCGACAGGATTGACCTGCATGTGGAAGTAACGCCTGTGCCTTTCAGTGAGCTAAGCAACATGAATAAGAAAGGAGAAGATTCCGCCTCCATTCGTGAACGTGTAATAAAAGCAAGAGAGATACAAAGTGAACGGTATAAAGATATTCCCGGCATGTATGCAAATGCACAGATGAGCAGCAAGCAGCTTAGGGAAATTTGCGTCATCAACCAGGCCGGAGAAGCTTTATTGAAAAGAGCCATGGAGCGGTTGAATTTAAGTGCAAGGGCTTATGACCGGATATTAAAAGTTAGCCGTACCATTGCAGATCTTGCTGCAAGTGCAGATATAAAAGCAGAACATCTTGCAGAAGCGATTCAATACAGAAGCCTGGACAGAGAAGGATGGGCAGGATAGCATTATCTGCTCCTTTTACAATTAATTCGCCGTTAGGCATAATTACAAAAGAGCCCTTATGAACAGATGCATTATTATTTTACTCACACTACTTCCGCAGTTTTTGTTTGCACAATCCCAAACAAAAATTATTGACATGCACATTCACTCATATACAGACAGCGACTTCGGTGGACGAGAGCCTGCAACAGATCATTATGGAACTAAAGGTTCTGCAGATGCAGGAACACATCGGGCAGCAACCCTGGCAGCATTCAAAAAATTTAATATCGTAAAAGCTGTGGTAAGTGGAAATCCTGAAAGCGTGGACAATTGGGCGACAAAAGATAGCGACCATATTGTGATCAGAGGAATTTTGATGTTTACTCCAAATGATTACGGTATAGACACGGTCAAATTCGAGCAAATGATCAAGGACAAAAAAATTGAAGTATTTGGAGAAATTGCTCCGTACTATAGCGGTACTACACTAAGCGATTCTATCTGGCAGCCTTATTTACGCATCTGCGAAAAATATGACGTCCCGGTAGGGGTTCACACTGGTGGCGGCGACCCCGGAGGAACCTATTCATGGTCACCTAAAGCTAGGCTAAGGTTAGCAGATCCCTATTTAATTGAAGATGTTTTAGTAAAATATCCTAAGCTTAGAATCTATATGATGCATGCAGGAGGAGAAGACTGGCCAGAACATGCCATCAGGCTTATGGCATATTATCCGCAACTCTATACAGATCTTGCGGTGATGCTTTGGGTGGAACCCAATACGCAACGATACATCAAAGAATTTCTCCGAAATGTCAAAGAAGCCGGGTACTTAGACAGAGTAATGTTTGGCTCTGACCAAATGATATGGCCACATGCCATTGAAAAGTCAATTCGCTTTCTGAATAGTTTGACCTTTCTGACAAAAAAAGACAAAGAGGATATACTTTACAATAATGCAGCAAAATTTTTACGCCTGAAAAAATAACTGTACCTGGCAAAAGTATTTGCAAAAGCAGGGCTGGACAATATACCATCGCTTTATGTGCGTGCATCAACAGCGGTTCGGGTTCGATATTCAATTTTTAACTCTGGTTTATACCTTCAACAATATATTTTTAATTGGTATTTTTTACCGGGCTGGACGTTCAATGAATTCCCTTCTTTGAAAATACTCAAGCGTTAGTCATTTTATTTACGCATCTTTACATGTTTTGCAGTTGGTATCCTTCACAAAAAAATAAAATTATGCATATCGCCGTCTGGAATAAATACCTGCCCATCATCAGAATTTTAATCAAGCGATCGGCTCTCAAAGAGCAAACACTCAATCTGAACCGCATTGATTTTGAAAGAGCAGGCAGCGGTCGCAAAGCGGGTTATAAATTCATGCTGGAATTCAGCAAAGGCCATGCAAATAATGCGATCAATAATTTGCCGCTGGCAAAAGCCTTGTCTTTGGTATTGCTCGAAGATGAAGTGATCAATAACCTTTTTCTTACCAATGATTACGAGATAAGCCTTAACTCTAAATTTCAACTGGGAATAAAGTGCCTTACTCCGCCATCATTACTCCAGGATGCAGGCAGCCTTGCTGTTGAAGAACCGGTATTGGAACTCTCTTAAAAAGTTAATTACCGGAAACCATCTTTGTGGCATGGACTATCTCCCAAATATATCGTCCGCCTTCATCCAGTAAATATTATCGTATCCATTCAGCGGACTTTGGAGCAAAGCATGCAGCGATTGTATATCCTGTTTTTCAGCAAAAGGGATTTTGATATTATGACGATTGCTCGTGAAGAAAAAATATTTTTTATCAGGCGTTATATATGGACAATAATCAATGCCGCGTGAATTAATATTCTTATCAAGATGCATTGCCTGCATCCATTCTCCTTTTTCATTTTTTTTGCTCAGGTACAAATCGCCATTGCCCAAATCATCTTTTCTTCCATAACTGCTGAAAAAAATATACTGCTCATCGGGATCTACAAATGCATTGAATTCATCTGCAACAGAATTAACTGAATCAGAAAGCCCTTCTGCCGGTTCATATTTATCATTCTCATACCTGCATACCATGATGTCTTCCTCTCTTCCTTCCACAGCTCTTGTGAAATATATATTCCCGCTTTTTGCAATGGAAGGATAAAATTCATCCTTCTCTGTGTTGATTGGTGCGCCTGCATTTTGCGGGTTCGTCCACTTACCGTTTTCTTTTGTTACATACCAAATATCATAATCTTTTGTTTTACCGGCATCGCTCATCGGCCTGTTTGAAACGAAATATAATTTACTGCCATCCGGAGAAAAAGCAGGCTCCAGATCACCATACAATCCGCAGAAGGAAGCTATTTCAGGTTTTGCCCATTTGTCATTTATTTTTTTGGAATGAAGAATGGTACTGATAAGCCCGCCCCTGAATTGAAGCGTGTAAAACATTTCATCGCCATTGGGAGAGATAGCCATATCCCTGTTTCCAAACTGGTCAGAGACGAGGCCTGGTGCAAAGATGACAGGAGTATCGGCAGGAATTGGCTGATCAAAGTAATTATTAGTGAAGGTTTTTTTTTGCTGTGCTTTTGCTGCGGAAGTAATAAAAAAAACAAAAAGGATATATCTCATAAGCATCATTTAACGGTAAGAAAATTAGAAAAGAATTTGAAAGTAAATCAGAACATTATATAAGCGGTAACAGCAGATTTCCAGGCATCATGTGCAAACAAATTTCTAATATCACGTAAGAGATTATCAGCATGATATTAATGGTAAAAGGATTTATTAATAATCTCACGTATTAGTGGCCGATGATTTTATACCTTTAATCAAAAGACAATTCTTATGCAAATAAAAGATCTTAGTACCGTTCATCATTTGATCAGCGATTTATTTCAATGGCCAAAGAATAATGGCGAATGGGAAAAATATAAACTCACGGAGGACCAGGTTGGCTTTTTCCATAATAACGGCTACCTCGCCGGCGTAAAAATGCTTGATGAAGACCAGGTAGAAAAATTAAGAAGAGAACTGGATGGATTAACAGATGTGAACAAACCGGGTCATGAATTGTTCTATGAATTTCACAGCAATGAATCATCGGATGCCAATACGATTTTGTTTCATGCATTGGGTGCATGGCGCATTACACCGGGATTTCATGATGTGCTCTGGAATCCACGTTTCCTGGCAGCAGCAAGCCAGTTACTTGGCAACAAGCCTGTTCGCTTCTGGCACGACCAGTTGTTTTATAAGCCGCCGAAGAAGGGTGGCGTGGTGGCATGGCACCAGGATTATTCCTATTGGACACGCACCAAACCACTTGCGCATCTCACCTGCTGGTGCGGCCTTGATGATTCGATGACCGGGAACGGATGCCTGCAATATGTACCCGGCAGTCATCGCTGGGGCTTATTGGATAAGCCAGAATTGGCCGGAACGCTGATGGGTATCATGGATTACCTTTCGCCTGAACAACAGGCAGAATTTCATCCTGTGCCTGTTGAAACAAAAGCCGGTGAAGCTATTTTTCATCATTCCCTCACGCTGCACGGATCAGGAGAAAATAAAAGTGAAAAGCCTCGAAGAGCATTTGTCATCAATGTGTTTGAAGATGGGGTGCACAGCGACAGCAATGAAGCATTATTGCAGGGAGTTCCTGTTATTGGCAAAGGAGAAAAAATGCAGGGACAATTTTTCCCGCTGTTGTTTGAAGGTGTGAATTAAAATACCTGGTATCGCCCTTTTAAGGATTACATAATTCCTTCTCTGCTACCAAAACGGTGTTTCTATTCATGCACAGCAAGCACAGGTACCGGGCTATGATATGCAAGTTGTTTGGTATGACTGCTTTTGTAGAGCCTGTGCAATACTGAATGGTCTTTTTGAATATTAATGATGAGATTTATGTTTTTATCCGAAGTAAATAAGTTGATGGCATCTTCCACATTATACAAACTCAGAAAATAAAATTCCGGGTTGAATTCTGCAAACATTTCATTGAGCTTAACTTTCTCAGCGTTATAAGATTCGGTAATGGCGATGTAATGCTCACTGTTCACATTCACTATATAAAGGTTTGGCTGGAATAATTTCAGTAATTTTTTTATAGGAACTGAAGGTGTGCTGTTAAATACGTCTTTAAAATCAGAAGCAAGCATTACATTTTTTATTTCGTGGTATGCTGCATTGTGCGGAATAATGAGCACAGGGCATACTTTTTTTTCAACCATTTTTAATGTATTGCTTCCGATAAGCGTTTGCTGAAGAGAGGAGCGGCCGGTTATACCCATAATAATCAGGTCCGCTTCCCGGTGCCGGGCCAGTTTTGTTAGCTCTGCAATAAAGTCGCTGCCTTCCTCACAAAGTGTGGAAATCTTTACAGGATTATCTGCAAAAAGTTCTTCCTGGAGGTTTTTTAACTGATCGGCAAGAAATTCTCCATCTTCTCCTTTCTCGTAAAAATGATAAAGAATCATGTGTACTCCATAATGGCCGGTCAATAATTTTGCAGCGTAACCGGCAGCATGTAAAGAAGTTTCAGAAAAATCTACGGGAACAATAACGGTATCCATAAAGCAGATTATTTTAGGCAGTGGTGAAAGTAAAACAAATATAAGATAACGAATGAATATTTTTGAATGTGTGCTAAACAGATGACTAAAAACTTTTTCCTTTATGATTTCAAGAGAAAAATATGGGCAGATAACAATTATCACCAGGGATAAGTCAATTGCAAGGGCGGGAAATGGATTCCGTCTTTATCAGCTTTTAAGCGAATACATTTGGGCTGCCGCTTTGCGTGAAGGTATCCAGGCTGCGAGAACTGCAACGGTAAGTACAGTAAAGGCAACCAGAAAAAAATCGGGCAAAGACATTTTTACCGGGTAATAATCAATCATAAATGTAGCCCCCTCCAGTTTTACCAGTTTATATTTCAATTGTACTGCACATATAAGAAACGCGATCAACATGCCTGATATGCCCCCTGTGCCGGCCAGCACAAAGCCTTCTGTTAAAAAAATATTCTGAATACGTGTATCGTGCGCTCCCATTGCTTTGAGCACAGCGATATCCTTTTGTTTTTCGAGCACCAGCATGGTAAGCGCCCCGATCATATTGAAAGCGGCAACCAGCAAAATGAGAGAAAGGATGCCATAGATCACCCATTTTTCAATCTGCATCACCGTAAAAAGACTCTGGTTTTGCTCATAACGCGTTCGCACGGTGAAATTGCTGCCAAGTATTTGTTGCAGTTGAAGTTTTACACCTTCAGTTTTAGCAGCGCTGGTTACAGATAATTCAATGCCGCTGTATTCATCAGGGTTAAGATCGAGCATATATTGCAAAAAGGGGAGGTTGGTGAATGCATATTTATCATCAAATTCCTGCTGCACAACAAAGATTCCTGCGGTAGTTACATTGAATGAATGCATGGCATCAAGACTGTTGAAGCTGGTTGCTTTTCGGTTAGGCAGGTAAATAACCAGCCCGGAAAGTTTTGCATCGGGGTCTGCTCCTACCGCATTGCTTATACCGGAACCTGCAACGATAGCTGGCATATTGGGGCTGCCGAGATCATATTGACCCGCAACTATATGCTGCCCTATTTTACTTACATCAGTATAATTTTTATCTACTCCTTTTAGATAAACAATGGTTTGATAATCGCCATTAACCAACACTGCTTTTTCTTCTGTCACAAAACTTAATTTCCCAACACCATTTACAGCAGCGATTTTCTGTTCCAGCGCAGAATCTATTGCTGCAAACTTTCCTTTTGCCGGGGCAACTTTTATATCGGAATAGAAATCACCGTATAAACTTTTTACCAGGTCCTCAAAACCATTAAATACGCTTAAAACAATGATCAGTGCAGCAGTGCTCACTGCAATAGCAAGTACGCTGATCCATGCAATGATGTTAATAGCGTTGGTGGATTTCTTTGATTTAAAATAACGCCAGGCGAAGAGAAAGTTCAACGTTTAAAGTTTAATGTTCAATGTTTTGTTCACGAGTTCAAGGTTTAAGGTTTAAGGTTCAAAGGTCTGTTCACGAGTTCGGAAGTTCGCGGTTCAAAGTTTAAGGTTTAAAGTTCATGGTTCACGAGTTCACCGTTTACCGTTCACGAGTTCATGGTTCACAGTTATTTCCAAGTTCCCTAAATCAGTAAATCAGAAATCCCAATATTACAGATCATTATCTTGCTCCTTGTTCCTTCCCTGATCTTCCTGTATTTGCTTAAAAATCTCCTCCATTTTAAACACATGATCCAATGTGTCGTCGAGATAAAACTTCAAAACGGGAATGCGTCGTAACTGGTGCTTTATTCTTTCTGCAAGTTCACGTTTTATTTCCCATGCCCTGTCCTGAATTTTTTTCATTACAGCATCATTATCATTCATTTTAAATAAACTCAGGTATATTCTCGCTTCTAACAGGTCCGGAGTTACTTTTATGGACGATATGGAAACCATGCCGCCATTAAGCATATTTAATCCCAGTCTTCTGAAAATATCGTTAAGTTCTTCCTGCAGCAAACCCGCTATCTGTCTTTGTCGTTTTCCTTCTTCCATAATCTTACCTTTGTGCGCTGTAAAAATAGCATGAATAGTTCAGCAGCACGTAATTTTCCGGCGCAGAACATTTCGATTTAACAATCATGAAGAAATATGCAAGGATATTCAGGTACTTCGGTGCATTGAAAGGAAATATTGTACTTTATGTTGTTTTTACTATACTTTCTGTTGTCTTTTCTATCGTTTCTCTCGGCATGCTTGCCCCCTTTCTTGATCTTTTATTCAACCCGGATAAAAAAGTACACCAACTTCCATCAGGCGGATTGAATTCGGCCAATATGCTGCAAACTGCAAATTATTACCTTACCAAAATGATTGATGCACACAGTGCTGTATATGCATTAGGTGCGATTTGTATCTTTATTATAGTTGCGATCTTTTTAAAAAATTTATTTCTTTACCTGAGTTATTATGTGCTCTCGCCAATGAGAAATATCGTAATGACAAGATTGAGAAATGAACTGTACGATAAAATTCTGCAATTGCCCATCGGTTATTTTACAGAACAGCGTAAGGGCGATATTATCAGCCGTATGACCAATGATATTAACGAACTTGAAACCAGTGTGATCGGCACTTTGGAAGGATTGATAAAAGATCCCATCAATATTTTATTTATCCTTGGAAGTCTTGTTTTTCTAAGCCCCCAGTTGTCTTTATTCTTATTGATATTTCTTCCGTTAACAGGATTTATTATTGGGCGTGTAAGCAGGAGTCTGAAGAAACAAAGCAATGTAGCCGCCATAAAATATGGTGAAGCGCTTTCTATTCTCGATGAAACCCTCAGTGGTCTCCGGGTGATAAAAGCTTTTAATGCAGAACTGATGATGCGGCTGCGGTTTGTAAAAATAAATAATGATCTCTTCCGCGTAAGAAACAAGATAAATTATAAAAGAGACCTCGCTTCCCCGATGTCTGAATTTTTAGGTGTGCTGGTATTGTGCGCCATTCTTTGGTTTGGCGGAAGACTGGTATTGGGTGGTGATCATTTCAACCTGACTCCAAGTGGTTTTATCGCATATATCGCATTGTTTTCCCAGATCATCAATCCTGCCAAATCATTATCCACAGCGTTTTATAATATGCAGAAAGGTACCGCGGCGATGAACAGGATTGAAGAAGTGCTTAAGGCGAATATTATTGTCGAAGATAAAATCGGCGGGATGAATATGGACGGGTTTAAAGAAAGCATTGAGTTTGTGAATGTTGATTTTGCTTATGGTGAAAAAGATACAGCGCCTTTGAAAAATATTAACCTGCGAATAGAAAAAGGGAAGACAATCGCCATTGTAGGAAGCAGCGGTGCAGGTAAATCCACTTTGGCTGATCTTGTACCAAGATTTCACGATGTCAACAATGGCTGTGTATTGGTTGATGGCATCAATATAAAAGAATATTCTTTGAAAAGTTTAAGGAGCCAGATTGGTATTGTAACACAGGAACCCATATTATTTAATGATACCGTTTACAATAATATTGCTCTTGGAAAATCAGATGCTTCAGGGGAAGATATTGAACATGCCGCCAAAGTAGCGAATGCTTATAATTTTATTCGGCAGAAAGAAAATGGATTGGAAACCAATATCGGTGACCGCGGAAGTAAATTAAGCGGGGGAGAAAAGCAACGGCTAACCATTGCGAGGGCAGTGCTGAAAAATCCGCCGATATTGATCCTGGATGAAGCCACTTCTTCCCTTGATACGGAAAGTGAGCGTCTTGTTCAGGATGCCATTACCAATATGATGCAGAACCGTACAAGTATTGTTATAGCGCATCGTCTTTCCACCATACGTCATGCCGATGAAATTATCGTGCTGCAGAAAGGTGAAATTGCCGAACGCGGCAGTCATGAAACTTTAATTGCAAAAGGCGGCATTTATAAGCGTCTCGTGGATATGCAGGAAGTGAGATAAGGCAGCAAAATGCTGAGCATACAACGACGGATCGGAATTATGAAATGTAAAAAATCACTATTTACAACCATCCATATTTTTCCACCAGCCTGTCTTTCTGATTGCGTGCGATGGGTAAATGATCGCCGCTATCCATCGTAAGGATTCCCTCGTTGCGGTTAAATTGTTTTACATGATTAAGGTTGATGATATATTGACGATGCACACGCAGAAAATGGCTCTCTTCCAGCACATCCTGCACATCCTTGAGTGTTTTGGAGACAGTAAAAATTCTTTTGTCAGTCAATACCAGTTTTGAATAATTATTACTGGCTTCAACAAAAACAATTTCATCAAGATCAATAAATGAAACACCGTTTTGTCCTGGTATGGCGATCTTATTGGGTATTTCCCCGCGCAGTTGTCTTTGCAGCAGGCTTAGTTGCGCTGCGGTTGGCCTGGTAAGTTTTTCTGCTTTACTTACGGCTTCTATGAGTTCGTTGGTGTCAATGGGCTTTACGAGGTAATCCAAAGCATTAAAACGAAATGCTTTTAGTGCATACTGGTTGTATGCAGTAATAAATATTACACTGAAATTGAGATGCAGGATTTTTTCCAGTAGTTCAAAGCCATTCATCACCGGCATTTCAATATCGAGAAATAACAAATCCGGTTGCAGCTTTTCAATATTTTCCAAAGCCTTTACAGAACTGGTGTATGTTCCCACAATTTCTGCCTGCGGACAATTTTGTGTAAGCTGCAGTTGCAGCAACTGTATGCTGTCCGGTTCATCGTCAACGATTATGGTTTTTAATGGATTCATTATACCGGTATTTGAATAGTAACTTTTGTGCCTTCGGGCTCTCCGTTATCATTGAGAAGATCATACACTCTGACATCAGCACCAGCTTTGTATATCTGGTTGATCAGTGCAATGCGTTCCGAGGTAACTTTCATGCCGTAGGATTTATGCCTTGTCGCGGTCTTGCTTCTTAGCTCTTCTGATCTTGCCCTGCCGATGCCATTGTCCGTGATATTTATTTCAAGCAGTGACTGATTTTTAACCATGGCAACATCCACATCAATTCTGCCGCCTTTTTCTTTATGCATCAGTCCATGCCAGATCGCATTTTCCACGTAAGGCTGCAAGAGCAGCGGAGGTATTTCGATATAGTCTGTTTCTACATCATTAGCGAGTTCAATTTGGTATTGAAGTTTTTCTTTAAAGCGCATGGCTTCCATTTCTATGTAAAGACGCAAAGCATGGAGCTCTGATCCAAGAGATATCCTGTCATTGCGTGAATTTTCCATGACCAGTCTTATGAGCTTTGAGAATTTGGTAAGGTATTCCGAAGCGGCATGTGTATCGTTTTGCGTCGTGTAAAGTTTTATTGAGTTAAGACAGTTGAAAATAAAATGTGGGTTCATTTGAGAACGCAATGCAGTAAGTGAAACATCTGCAAGGCTTTTTTGAAACTCTGCTTCTTTCTTTTCCTGTTCTGCTTTTTCCTTTGCAAGTTCTGCTTTAAGATTCCCCTGCTTTAAACGGTTCCGGTAAATAAAATAAGATGATACCAACCCTAAGAGTACTAAGACAGCAATACTGTAAAACCATAGCCGCTGCAATTTAAATCTATCGAGTGTCTTTTCCTGCGAAAGTGTTTTCACCTCTGCATCCCTGAGTTGTTTTTCTTTTGCGGCAATAGTGAGTTGTTTTGCAGCCTGCTGTTTTTCGAGTTCTGCATTTTGCAGGTCTGCCTGTGTTTTGAGATAGGCTAATCTTTGCAAATCTTTTTCCTTGTTGCTTAAAATGAGTTCATTTTTTCTGAGTTCTAACTCCTGCTGCTGTTGCTTTGCAACCAATACCTGTTGTTTCAGTTTTTCATCGGTTACCTGTTGCTGCAGTTTTAGAGAGTCTTCTTTTT
>JAHEZC010000474.1 GCA_023251275.1 Parafilimonas sp.
ATTCCGCCAAATTTTTCTGCTGTTTTTTCTACAGCCGAAATAATCTGATCTTCAAAGCGTATATCCACCTGCACAGGCAATGCTTTTCCACCCGCCTTTTCCACCTCCTCAGCAGCAGAAAAAATGGTGCCGCCAAGTTTTGGATTTTCCGCTATACTCTTTGCTGCAATTACAATATTTGCTCCTTCCTGCGCTAAACGCAATGCGATTGCTTTACCAATGCCGCGACTGGCGCCGGTGATAAAAACCGTCCTGTTCTGAAATACCATATTATAGTTTAAGAAGGGAAGTTAAGAGTTATTATTCCTTATGCTAAAATAAAATCTGCAACTATTTTATTAGCCTCAGAAAAAGTTTTTTGCAGATCGTCATTTACAATTATGTGGTTGAACTGTTGTTTGAAAGACAATTCATAAGCCGCTTTTTTCAGTCTTGTTTCAATTCCTTCCGCATTTTCTGTGCCTCGTTTTTCCAGCCTTATTTTCAATTCCTCTACAGAAGGCGGTTCAATAAAAACAGACAGGGAGATTGCCGGAAATTGTTCCTGCACATGAATAGCTCCGTGTACATCAATGTCGAGAACGGGTATTTTATCTTCTTCCCAAATTCGTTCTAATTCGCCTTTAAGTGTACCATAATATTTTCCTTCATAAACCATCTCCCATTCCACGAAAGCATTTTCTTTTATTTTTTGATGAAACTCTCGCAAACTGATGAAATAATAATCCTTTCCGTTTTGTTCGAAAGCTCTTGGCTGCCGTGTGGCGGCAGAAACAGAGAAAGCAAGCTGCGGGTTTTTTTGCAATAAATATTTTGTAACAGAAGTTTTCCCTGCACCGGATGGCGCTGTGATGATGATAATTTTTTTATTGCTGTCGGTCATCAGTAAACTGATTATTCATGCAAAATAAATGATTGGCTGCAACTAAGAAGAATAAGTTGGAATAATAAAATGAGCTTGTATTTTTGCAGCCCTGAATCACTACAGAATTTAATTAATAAAAACACGACTCCGTAGCTCAGTTGGTAGAGCAGCTGACTCTTAATCAGCGGGTCCAGAGTTCGAGTCTCTGCGGGGTCACACTCTCTTTATATCAGCTCCTAATTTCCTCAATCTCTCATCAATATATTGATAGCCCCTGTCTATCTGCTCGATATTTTGGATCACACTTTTTCCTTCGGCACTTAATGCGGCAATCAGCAATGCCTGCCCTGCACGTATATCCGGGCTGCTCATCGTAATGCCGCGCAACGGGTATTTTCTCCCAAGCCCTATAACTGTTGCCCGGTGGGGGTCGCAGAGAATGATCTGTGCGCCCATATCAATCAGTTTATCTACAAAGAATAATCGGCTTTCAAACATTTTCTGGTGAATGAGCACACTGCCCTTCGCCTGTGTAGCCACTACCAAAACTATGCTCAGCAGATCCGGCGTAAAGCCCGGCCAGGGATGATCATAGATAGTAAGAATGCCTCCATCCAGAAAAGAGACGATCTCGTAAGCTTCCTGTTCGGGAATAAAAATATCGTCGCCTTTACATTCTACCTGTATGCCAAGCTGCTGAAATTTTTCAGGAATTACACCCAGATGTTCAATGCCTGCATTTTTTATGGTGATCTCACTTTGCGTCATCGCGGCCATGCCGATAAAACTCCCCACTTCGATCATATCAGGCAACATGCGATGTTCCGTGCCGCCTAAGTTATGAACACCTTCAATAGTTAATAAATTACTGCCGACACCGCTGATCTTTGCACCCATACGGTTCAGCATATTACATAGCTGCTGTACATAAGGCTCGCATGCGGCATTGTAAATGGTACTCTTGCCCTTTGCCATAACTGCCGCCATTACAACATTTGCAGTGCCCGTTACAGAAGGTTCATCCAGCATCATGTAAGCGCCTTTCAGTTGCTGTGCAGTGAGTTTGAAATAACCGTGCTCTTCATTATATTCAAATGCAGCGCCTAATTTTTCAAAGCCGATGATATGTGTGTCCAGTCTTCTTCTTCCGATCTTGTCTCCTCCGGGTTTTGGTATGTATGCCTTTTTAAACCTTGAAAGCATAGGCCCTGCCAGCATTACACTGCCACGGAGCTTGCCGCCTTTTTTTCTGAATGCCTCCGACAGGAGGTAATCCTCATCAATATTATCTGCCTGGAAAATGCAGGTATCACGGGAAGGCCGCTCCACTTTTACACCCATATCTATCAGCAGTTCGATCAGCAGATTTACATCCACGATATCGGGGATATTGGTAACCGTAACTTTTTCAGGGGTTAATAATACGGCCGAAATGATCTGCAGCGCCTCATTTTTTGCGCCCTGCGGAATAATTTCACCCCTCAGTTTTTTGCCGCCTCTTACTTCAAATGATGACATATTGTGTAGTTGAATGAACGAATATAAAAAGGCCACAGGGATTTTGGATAACAGGCTGTGAGTTTTAAGGAATATTGTTTTGAGTTGGGTTGCAGGAGCGGTGTGAAGTTTTGTGCTTTAATCAGTAAGACTTTCGGGCTAATCTGACTCGGCTTTGAAGATACACTCACTTAGAGACAATCTAATTCACATGAAAACCCTTTGGGAACGAGAATGAGTCTCATGGGTTGCAAGGCCTGCACAATCTAAAACAGGTTTATATAATTCTCCCCGAATATGATTATAATCATGTTTTTTCAAAATAAAAGATTCTACCTTTTCACAAATTATATTCAAATGAAACATTATCATATCATATCACGAATTGCGATCTATCTTTTATCAATTGTTATGGTTATTTATGGCATATTTCATTTTCTTAATCCGCATGATCTGTTGGTGTACGTACCTGCCTTTGTCCCCGGGGGCATATTATGGGCATATTTTGTCGGTACTGCATTTATTTTAGTGGGTATTGCATTTATCACAAACAATATGGTAAAAGCAGCAGGTTACCTTCTTGCAGCATTATTGTTTATTTTTATCCTGACTATTCATTTACCTAATTACCTTAATGCCGGGGATAAAGAAATGCAATCTATGGCGTTAATAAATCTGCTTAAAGACACCGCAATCGCAGGCTTTGCATTGCATATCGCTGCAGGGGCCTATAAGCAGCACCTGCATCTTGAAAATAGTGATTAGTAATAGCTTTCATATTGATCATGATATGAACTG
>JAHEZC010000475.1 GCA_023251275.1 Parafilimonas sp.
CACAGATATCCTCCCGCACTGCATTTATTCTGCAGGGCAATGATACCAAAGAGGAAATTATAAATACTAATAAAACCTGGAAATGCAATCGTGACGCGGCATACAGTCCATTACCACCCGATTTGATCTATTCTTATTATGTAACAGGTCCTGGTGATATGGTTGATAATAATCTTTCCGAGGAAGGTTGGATGAATACAAGTTTTGACGACGGCAAATGGAAGGATGCACAACAAATATTCAATGGCTTGCCTAAGGGAGTTTTTTATTGGACTGATGGATGGATGCTCATCCCGCGCAGCATTCCGCAAATGGAATTAATTCCACAAAGATTAAGCAAAGTGCGAAAAGCTGAAGGCGTTCAATTACCTGTTACATTCCCATCAACAAAAACTTCATTTACAATTCCTGCAAATACGAACGCGACCATTTTACTCGATCAGGATTTTCTCACCAACGTTTATCCGGTACTTCAGTTCAGTAAAGGAAAAAATGCCGGTATCAGTTTGAGCTATGCAGAAGCTTTGTACATCGTAGAAAAAGATAAAACAGACTGGCGCAGCCAGCATCAGAAAGGAAATCGCAACGAGATTGAAGGAAAAAGATTTGTTGGCAAAAAAGACAGCATTATTTCGAACGGGAAAGATGGACAATCATTCACCTCATTGTGGTGGAGAACATATCGCTATATACAGTTAAGCATTACAACCAAAGATGAGCCATTAACTATTGATGACCTCTATGGAATTTTCACCGGTTATCCTTTTCAAATGAATGCAAAGTTTGATGCCGGCGATACAGAATTATCAAAGATCATGGAAGTGGGCTGGAGAACGGCAAGGCTTGATGCGATGGAGACTTACATGGATTGCCCATACTACGAGCAACTGCAATATGTAGGCGATACCCGCATTCAATGTCTTGTTTCGCTTTTTAACAGCGGTGATGACCGCCTTGCCCGCAATGCCATTGAATTGCTCGATAATTCACGCATGGCAGAAGGCGCTACACTAAGCCGTTATCCTACCGCCAACCCGCAGGAAATACCTACATTTTCGCTTTGGTGGATTGGTATGCTGCGTGACTACTGGATGTACCGCCCCGATGCCGCATTTATAAAAAATAAACTGCCCGGTGAGCGGCAGGTATTGTGGTTCTTCAGCAAATACCAGCAGGAAGATGGCTCTTTGAAAAATGTGCCCTATTGGAATTTTACCGATTGGTGTGAAACAAAAGGCTGGGATGCAGGCGTAGCGCCGGTTGGCAAAGACGGCAGCTCTGCAGCACTGGATATGCAATTGCTATGGGCTTACCAGGTTGCGGGAGAACTGGAAAATAAAATAGGTATGAAAGAATATGCCGTGCAGTACGATCTCGCAGCAACAAAACTGAAGCAAACCATTCAGAAAAAATATTGGGATGTATCAAAAAAATTATATGCCGATACGCCGGAAAAAGATCTCTTTTCACAACATGCAAACGCATTGGCGATTTTGACCGGGATGATTGGAGGCAATGATGCCACACAGCTTGCGAAAAAAATTATGACTGACACATTACTCACCGAAGCGACCGTTTATTTTAAATATTATATACACCAGGCTTTGGTAAAAGCAGGTTTCGGCAATGATTATCTCGATTGGCTGAAAGTATGGCACGATAATCTTAAGGAGGGCATGACTACATGGGCTGAAATATCAGACATCAACAATACAAGGTCTGATTGCCATGCATGGGGCTCACATCCGAATATTGAATTTTTCCGCATCGTGCTTGGAATTGATACAGATGCACCGGGTTTTGCCAGTGTGAAAGTAGAACCACATTTGGGATCACTCAAAAGTGCGGCAGGTGAAATTCCACATCCCAATGGAAAGATTGTTGTGAAATATCAGTTTGAAAATAATGCATGGAACATAAACATTGATTTGCCTCAAAATACACCGGGTAACTTATTTTGGAAGGGAAAGCGATATGAACTGAAGCCCGGCAATAATCATTTTGACATTGCGGAATAATGAGTAATACTTTATTCGGAACGTTTGGAATTGAAAATTGAATATTGATCGTTGAAAATTGAATATTTCTTTCTGTTTGATTACTCCATTACTCTGATTTCTCTCAATTAATTTTTTACACAACACTGTTGACAGGATGACCCTGAAGAAATGCTTCGATATTTTCTTTAGTAACAGCCATAATTCTTTTCCTTGCTTCAATGCTTATCCATGCATTATGCGGAGTAATGATGCAGTTCTTTGCAGTCAATAAAGGGTTGTCGTTGCGTGGAGGCTCTTCAGACAAAACATCCAGCGCAGCACCCGCAATGATATCATTATTCAATGCATCGGCAAGCTCCTGTTCATGGATGAGTTGCCCTCTCGAAGTGTTAATCAGAAATACAGAAGGCTTCATTATGTGCAATAATTTCTCATTCACGAATGCTTTGTTGTCTGCTGCCAATGGGCAATGCAGGGAAACCACGTCACTGTTGAAAAACAAAGTGTGCAGGTCAGTAAATTCACCCAATGCATTTTCTTTTTTACTCCTGCTGTTGTATAATATTTTCATGCCCAACGCATGTGCGATCTTTGCCACACGCTGACCGATATTGCCCATGCCGACAATGCCCATTGTTTTGCCGTCAAGTTCTGTAACAGGCGCTTTTGCATACGACCAGTCTTTCGATATTTGCCATTCACCTTTTGCTACCGAAGTGGTATGGACACATATTTTATTCGTGAGTTCAAGCAGTAATGCAATCGTATGTTGTGCTACCGATGCCGTTCCATACCCAGGTACATTACTCACGGGAATTCCTCTTTCTTTCGCAGCATGAATATCTACAATATTATAGCCTGTTGCCAGCACAGCAATAAGTCTTAAATGATGAAGGCTTTCTATTAATTCTCTGCTTATCGGTGTTTTATTGGTGAGCACAATATCTGCATCCCTGCATCTTTCGTATAGTTCATTCACATGCGACCTTTCATAAACCGTTAATTCTCCCAATGCTGTAATGCTTTCCCAGCTTAGGTCTCCTGGATTTACGGTATACCCGTCTGTAATAACTATTTTCATGGATGATGATTTGAAGGACGCAAAAATAGTTATTAGGGAAAACGGAAAAGTTTATTAATCCATCCATCATCATGCCTG
>JAHEZC010000476.1 GCA_023251275.1 Parafilimonas sp.
CCAGGCCAACGGTATCTGCCAGTGAAATTATTTCAATATCCCGCTTTACCATCTCATCTGCCCAATGCAATAATATTTCTTTATTGTATTCATCACCATAAGGATTGCCGAAACCCATGCTCAGGTAGATCACCAATTGCTTGTGACATTGCTTACAAAGATTTTGTATTTCATCAACTCTTGCGAGGCTTTCTTCCATCGTACTGTTGGTATTGCGGAACTGGAATGTTGGTGAAACTGAAAATGGAAAACCGAGGTACGTGATTTCGTCAAACATTGCAGCTTCTTTCGCTCCACGAAGATTCGCTGCTATCGCCAACAGTTTTGAACCTGTAAACTTGTGAACCTGTAAACCTTTCAACACTTCTTTCGTGTCTGCCATTTGAGGAACAGCTTTCGGAGAAACAAAACTTCCGAAATCAATCGTATCGAATCCAACTTTCAAAAGTGTATTGATATAAGCAATTTTCTTTTCTGTTGGAATCAAATGAGGCCAGCCCTGCATAGCATCCCGCGGACATTCAATAATTTTATAATACTCCTGCATAACTTACTCATGCAAGTTATAGGTTCTTTTATGTTTGATTGAACGAGGTATGGATTTAATTTTCTCACAGAGATTATAAAGCTGAAAAAAAACGGAACACGGATGACACTGATTAAAGGGATTATCACAAATAATATCCGTGCAAATCTTTCAAATCCGTGTCATCCGTGTTCTATTCTGCAAAAAAGCAGCTTTTTCAGTCAGATATTGCCAAATGTTTTCATTTTATTATCTCTGCTCATATCAATCGCTTCATGTATAAGATAAAAAAATCCGGAGCGAAGTTTTTCGCCGCTCTTACTCAGCAGAACAGATTTCTTCATAATGTTCTGAAGGAAGTTATAATGATATTCTGTATATCGTTCATCCCGTGTTGTCATATAGTTAATGATATTGTGCAGCACAAACGATATTTTAGTATTCTCGACTATCGCGATACTGGAGTGATCCCCAATTGTAAAATCGTGCACATATAAATTATATTCCGCAGATTGGCTGTTGGGCTTTTCACCGGGCATGAACTTCAAGCCTGCTTCTGCCTGCGCTTCTATATGGTTGATCATATCGTGCAGTTTTTCATAAATCAATTTCAGGTCTTCAGGTGAACGAAAGCCTCTCGTTACTTTATAATATTCGATCTGGTTAAGCGTAGTATGAATATTTTCAATATTCATTATTTCAATACCGGGGATTTGCGTATATAGCCGCGCAGCCTTCAGGCCAATATCGAGTAAAGGACTTTGCAAATGTTCGAAACTGAAAGGAACATGATTAAACTGGGGATACCGGATGAGTGTTTTCATCCACGCAAAGTTTTTAAACGAAGCTACCTCTGGAAAAGCAAGATGATGAAATACAAAAATGTCTTTGCAATTAATAATAAGCTGCTTGTTTTTGAAACTTGCAATAAACTGAAGGTCTCTATGCATCTGCTGCAGCCATTTTGTGAAATCAAAATCTTCTACTGTGATAAAATTCCCGGAAAACACAGTAGTATCAGAACTTCTTAAATTCAGTACCTGGTCAACTGATAATTTGAAATGTGAGGCAAGCCTGCTTATCTCTTCAAAAGAAATGATCTTCTCTCCTCTTATTCTCCGGTATGAACTGTCATTGCTGATACCCAGAATTTCTGCTACCTCGTCAACAAGAGAAAGATTTGGCGGAATCTTTGATTTAATGTGCTGAAAAAATACCTGCTGAAGTTCATTGCTTTCCATTTTACAGAGGGTTTGTTTTAGTAAAATCCGCCAAAAGGATTAAAAAGCTTTAGTAAATCCTGCATAATGCTATAAATATAATCGCAAAATATGCAAAAAAGAAAACTATTACCCTGTTTTTTTTCCCGTAAGGCTAAATTCTGCAATGTAATGGAAATATCGGCTGAAAACCAATTATGAAAGGGGTTTTAGCGAAAATAGCTTTGGGTTGTGAATTAAATTATTCATCATTAAAATTTACAACTATGTTACCCCTGCTCATATACTTCTGTTTGAAAAAAATAAGCCGTGCAAAATTTACCGGGCTTGCCGGCATACTAAAGAAACTGATAGTTAAACATACTGTGATCAGTATAATCACACTGCTTATCATCATGTTACTTGTTACCTGTCTATCATTTGGTCAGTATCTCCAACTCAATTATAAGGTTATGTATAAAGGTGAAGAAATCGGGAGATTGAAAATGGAGAAAATTGACAGTGTCAATACTTCATTATTAAAATTAAATTCTGAAATAAAAAAGAGGATAATAATTCTTTTCAGTGTGATTGAAAAGGAAGAGGCCCTGTTTGAAAATGGTGTGTTGCTGAGCTCATTCCTGTATCGCAGGGTAAATGAAAATGTAAAAGCTAACCAACGCACTTCGTATGCAGGAAACTATTATTTTGTAAGGAAAGAAAAGTCTTCAAAAGATGTAATGATAGATGGCATACGCTACAATCAACTGTCTTTATATTTCTCTGAACCTGAAAATATAAAACAGTTTTATTCAGACAACTACCTGTGTCTTATAAACATTGAAAAAATAAACAATCATGTTTATAAAATAAAACTGCCGGATAACAATACAAACTACTACCAATATTCCGAGGGAGTTTGCACTAAAGTGATACTCGACCATAAGTTATTCAAAATAGAGTTTGTGCTTTCTCAATAAGCACAGGACAACGACAATTAATTGAGATATGAATCATCATTCACATTTTATAAAACCATTCCTTAACTCAAAAAAAATACTATTATGAAAACGAATTTAAAATCTGCGAAAAGCAGCGAGGTTAATATTAACCGCATTAAATGTGTATTATGTTTTACGGCTGTCTTTGTGCCGTCATTGTTTACCACAATGTTTTTTGATACGCAGTTTTGGATAATGCAAATTTTTCTGTTTATGCTGGGATGGTTCTCCTGGACCTTTATCGAATATTTTGCGCATCGCTTCTGGATGCATTCCCTTAATAAAAATACCCAAAGCAATCATCTGCACCATCATTCGCATCCGACTGAAATAAAAATAACTTCAGTACAGCGCATTTTATTACTGAGTCTTATGGCGATTTTCATTTATTTCTCCTGTATTTTGCAGAATTATTTTA
>JAHEZC010000477.1 GCA_023251275.1 Parafilimonas sp.
TGGAGCATGCCCAGGAGATCATTGTGCAAGAATTGCAGCAAAGACAGGAGCAGCAGACTTCGCAATACCGCTTTAATATCCGCAAGCCGCTCGAGATAAAAGAATTCCTTGATCAGTATGTAATTGGACAGGATGATGCCAAAAAAGTTTTGTCGGTTGCCGTTTACAATCACTATAAGCGCATCACGCAAAAAAATCAGCACGATGATGTAGAGATTGAAAAAAGCAATATCATTATGGTGGGCGAAACAGGAACGGGAAAAACGTTGCTTGCAAAAACAATTGCCCGACTGCTGAATGTTCCTTTCGCTATTGTGGATGCCACTGTATTTACAGAAGCAGGTTATGTGGGTGAAGATGTGGAAAGTATGCTCACACGTTTATTACAGGCCTGCAATTATGATGTAGCCGCAGCGGAGAAAGGCATTGTTTATATTGATGAGCTTGATAAAATTGCGAGGAAAGGCGATAACCCTTCCATCACCCGTGATGTAAGCGGTGAAGGTGTGCAGCAGGGCTTGCTTAAAATGCTTGAAGGTACTGAAGTGCTTGTGCCGCCGCAGGGTGGAAGAAAACACCCTGAGCAAAAGATGATCAAAATAAACACACAAAATATTCTTTTCATCTGCGGCGGAGCTTTTGATGGCATTGAAAAAGTAATTGCCCGACGTATTAACACCAATGCTATCGGCTTTAATGTAAATAAGAATGAGCAGGATGCCAGGCGTAATAATTTATTGCAATACGTTAATGCCCCGGATCTAAAAAGCTTCGGCTTAATACCTGAATTACTTGGTCGCCTTCCCGTCGTTACACACCTCGATCCTTTAGATGCAGCTACTTTACGTGCCATACTAACCGAACCAAAAAACAGCCTGATAAAACAATACACCAAGCTCTTTGAATACGAAGGTGTTCGCCTCCAGGTAGATCAAACTGTATTGGATTATATGGTGCAGAAAGCGCTTGAATTTAAATTGGGTGCAAGAGGATTAAGAAGCATTTGTGAACATATTCTTACAGATGCCATGTTTGAATTGCCTGGTACAGGTGTGAAAGAACTGCAGATCACGCTTGACTATGCTGAAAACAAACTAAGCAAGAGCAAACTAAGTATGCTGAAAGTGGCATAGTCTATGAAAGAATTCTTTAACTGATATAAGCGGTGAATTTTTTTCATCGCTTTTTTGTTTTGGAAGATGTGCCATGAAATAAAATTATGCATCAGGAATATTTTTTTCATCTGCCATAGAGATACCGGGCAATGAATTATCACTGCCTTTCTCTTCAAGCGGGTTTTTATACACCCAATAAATACCAACAATCGAAATAATAACTGAAAGTAAATAAAACAGCAGGCTTATGCAGACGCTTTGATCCTTATTCAATAAGAATTGATAGCTGCCCCAGATAAACACAATTTCCCTTGCACCCAATCCGCCGATGGTGAATGGCAATACTGCCACAAGTGATGATAAAAGAAAAATAAGGATATAAGCTGTCTGTGCTTCATGCAGATGCAATGCGTTCATGATAGAATATACGCAAACCACCTGCAAAGCCTGAACCGCAAGTCCCATCCCGAATGTTGGCCAGAAGCCTGGTAAGAAAGAAGGGAAAAATTTCTGCACGATGAAATAATAAAGAAGCATGCATGGTATCAGCAACAGCAATAACCAGAAGGAATAATACGCACCGCCAAAAACAAAATAATAATACAGGATACCTAAAATACCGATGCCTGCTACGCCTGTAACACGGTCAAGAAATACACCGGCGGCTAACATTTTAACCGGGTATCGAAATCTTCTGTTCAGCATGATCACTTTGTAGGCATCTCCGCCAATTCCTCCCGGCAAAAACAAATTATAAAACATACCCAGCCAGTACAATTGCAGGTTACTCTTTTGAGAAAGACGTACATTGATATTTCTGAAATAAATATTAAGCCTGAAAGATGCTGCCAGCTTGGAAGCTGTCAATAGCAGCAATGCAAGAAATAACCAGAGCCAGTTGCTGCGGTGAAAAGTTTGCAAAGATTGTTGCCAGTCTATTTTTCTTATTACATACCATAGACAAATTGCTGTTACAGAAATTTTGATCAGCAGCTTTAACCACGATGGTGTTGATTTCAAAGTAATAATTATGGTGTTTATTATGTCTGCAAATTAATTGTTTTTCACAGGTTTTTTACTCCACACTTTGCGCACCTGGTAAGTTTTTTTATCGGATGATTCATAGTAAGTACGCATGCTTATTTCTGCGATTATTCCGATAGTAATAAGTTGTATTCCTCCGAGCAGCAACATCAGACCCAATATTAATAATGGTTTTCCCCAGATATCATTGCCCAGTATTTTCAACACGAGCAGATAAAGATTAATAATGATGCCGAGGAAAAGACAGATAAAGCCCATTGTGCCAAAAAGATGCATCGGCTTTTGACTGTATCTTCTGAAAAAAATCATTGTAACCAAATCGCTAAGCACACGAAATGTTCTTGCCATACCATATTTGGATTTTCCAAACCGCCTTGCATGGTGCTGCACATCTACCTGCACAATTTTTGCGCCTTGCATAGCTGCAAGTACAGGAATAAAACGATGAAGCTCTCCGTATAAGCCAAGGTCTTCTGCAATCTCTCTTTTAAAAACTTTCAATGTACAGCCATAGTCTTTTATGTGCACTTTCGTCATGCTGCGGATAATGGCATTAGCAATTTTGCTTGGTATTTTTCGGAGAAATATTCCGTCTTTTCTCTTTTTACGGTTACCTGCCACCACATCCCAATCTTCACTAATCAATTTATCCAGCATCATGGGAATATCAGCAGGATCATTTTGCAGGTCACCATCAAGCAATGCTATATATTTACCTGTTGAATAATCTATGCCCGCCGTCATGGCGGTGCTTTGACCATAATTTTTACGCAGCTCTACCAACAATATTCTATCATCCATTACTGCTTTTATTTCTTTGCGGGTTGCATCCGCAGAACCATCATCCACAAAAATTATTTCATAATCCAGTCCATCCAGGGCATTACGAATCGATTCGGTGAGCAAACGAATATTTTTTTCTTCATTCAATACTGTTATCACAACAGAAAGTTCCCGCATACAATTGTTTTGCGATTC
>JAHEZC010000478.1 GCA_023251275.1 Parafilimonas sp.
TAGATAAAATTACTGTTAACCTTAAAGAAAGAAAAAATATTACGGATGATGACATTGAAACGTTCATCGGCATCAGTAAGGAGTTTAATGTTTTTGAACTCCAGGATGCTGTTGAGAGGAAAGATTTCCCTAAAGCCATCCGCATCATTCAGTATTTTAAAGCCAACCCCAAAGCTGCTCCTGTACAATTGATCCTTCCTGTGCTGAACAGTTATTTCAGTAAAGTTTACACCGTATTCGGTATGAATGATAAAAGTGAAAATGCATTGCGGCAATTATTTTTTGGATCTGCCGGGCCGAAACAGGCGCTGCAGGCCTGCAATCTATATGGCATTACAGGCATAGAGAAAATTCTGCTTCTTTTACATCAATACAATTTGAGAAGTATCGGTATTAACGATTCCGGAACAGAAGATGCAGAGTTGCTGAAAGAAATGGTGGTGAAGATAATGATCTGAAATATTTTAGATTCCATGTCAACGAATTACCTTATTTTATAAAATTTCAGTCGCAGATTTCCTGTCCTTCAACAGTTGATCTTTTAATGCAGCAAGTCCGCTGAATTTTATTTCTTCACGCAGGTAATGTTTTACATACACACGTAATATCTGCCCGTAAATATTTTCGTCAAAATCAAAGATGTTAACTTCAATCATGCGATTTATTCCATTGATAGTCGGCCGAATGCCAATATTCATCATACCTTTCAGAAGCAGTGAATTTTTCTCCTTGTTTTCGATATGCACTGCATACACCCCGTTGCCGGGAATTAACTTTTCCTCATCTTCTATCTGCAGGTTAGCCGTAGGAAAGCCAATAGTTCGGCCTGATTTATTCCCTTCAACAATTTTTCCTTCAAAGAAATATGGATAACCCAGGTAATTGTTTGCCGTGCTTATATCACTCTTCAGTAAAGCCTCACGTATCCTTGTTGAGCTTATGATCACTTTATTTAAAACATGTTCGGGAATTTCTTTTACTTTAAATCCAGACTCTGCTGCCATATCTTCCAATAAATGATAATCGCCTCTCCTGTCTTTTCCAAAACGATGGTCATAACCGATAATAACAGTATGGGGATGAAATTTTTCAAAAAGAAAATTCTTTACATATTCTGCCGGTGACTGTTGGGCAAAATCTTCATTGAACGGAACTACCACGAGATGGTCAACAGTTCTTCTTTCAAGGAGTTCAATCTTTTCTTTGAGTGTATTGAGAATAAAAATATTTTTTGATGAAATAATTTTGCGCGGGTGCGGATGAAAAGTGATAATAACAGTCTCTCCGTTTATTGCAGCAGCTTCTTCTTTCATTTGGGCAATGATCTGCTGATGCCCGGTATGCACTCCATCAAATGTGCCGATTGTAATGACTGCATTTTTAAAAACCGGCAAAATACTTAGATCTGTATGTACCCTCATAAATTGCGCAAATATACCCTCTTCCGCAAAAGGGTATAATCTTAATTCAAACTATTCCAAAATTTCAGATTGTCAATACCGATACTGAGGCGATTAAAAAAATAAAAAAGCCCTTCTGAAAAATTATTTGCCTGCTCATCATAATTACAGTTTGATGGCTTTTCACATTTACGTACATTCAGCGCTCAAAAAATTATTTACTCAATTTAATATCGCAGAAAGATGGACAACAATGCAGAAAACAAATCACGCAGATCATTCCTTAGGAATGCGGCAATCGCTTCAGCGGGTTTTTATATTGTGCCGAGACATGTGCTTGGCAGAGGTTATACAGCGCCGAGTGACAAACTTAACCTTGCCGGTGTAGGTATTGGAGGAAAAGGCGCTTCAGACATTGCCAATGCATGGAACAAGGGTGCAGAAAATGTAGTGGCGCTTTGTGATGTGGATTGGAACTATTCAAAACGCACGGCTCAAAAATTTCGTGACGCAAAGAAGTACAACGACTACCGCAAAATGCTGGATGAAATGAAAGATGGCATTGATGCCCTGACTATTTCTACTCCGGATCACATGCATGCGCCTATAGCGATGGCAGCCATGCAGTTGGGAAAGCATGTGTATGTGCAAAAACCATTGACACATGATATTTATGAAGCCCGTATGCTCACAGAAGCTGCGCGTAAATACAAAGTAGTGACACAGATGGGCAACCAGGGCGCTTCAAGCGATGGTTCTTCACAACTTGTAGAATGGTTTAACCAGGGCCTTATCGGGAAAGTTCATACTGCCTACATCTGGACAAACAGGCCTGTATGGCCACAGGGTATTCCGGCGCCTGCTGACAAACCGGCTTTACCCGAAGGTATGACTACGGAAGACTGGGATCTTTGGATTGGTTCTGCTCCTTATACTGATTACAATCCCTTGTATCATCCGTTTAAATGGAGAGGCTGGTGGAATTTTGGTACGGGTGCATTAGGAGATATGGGTTGTCATCTTATAGATCCTGCTTTCAGAGTGTTGGGACTTGGATATCCTAATGAAGTGGAATGCAGTGTGGGACAGGTTTTCATTAAAGACTGGAATCCGGAATATATTCCCGAAGGATGCCCGCCATCATCCCATGTACAATTAAAATTTCCACCGTCTGAAAAAAACGCTTCAGAGGTAAAAATGATATGGACAGATGGAGGCATTCGTCCTTTTCACCCCGATCTTATTCCCGCAAATGATTTTATTGGAGAACCGGGAAGCGAGAATGGGGGAATGCTGCTTGGTGAAAAAGGCATCATGACATTTGGTACTTACGGTATGACGCCACAGGTTTATTTAAATGACGGAACAAAACTAAAACAAAACAATCAAAAAACGGAATTACAAAAAATGCCTGAAAGCGGTCACCAGTTTGCATGGACAAGTGCCTGCAAGGCCGGCTTTGGAAGCCCTGAGCACAAGAAGCTCACCTCTTCTTTTGATTATTCGGGACCATTAACTGAAACAGTACTGATGGGTAATCTTGCCATCCGCAGTTATACTATAAAAACAAGCAAAGGAAATTTCCCTGGCCGCAAGAAACTGCTTTGGGACGGCAAAAACATGAAGATCACAAACCTGGATGAAGCAAACCAGTTTGTAAAAAGAGATTATAGAAGTCCGTGGAGTTTGGGAGTATAATAAGGATAAACCTATAAGGCTTTTAAAGCCT
>JAHEZC010000479.1 GCA_023251275.1 Parafilimonas sp.
GAGCATAAGGTTTGTTATGTTCCATCAGATCTTTCCTGCTTTTTACAACCAATCCATTTATATCTGCGAACCACAAATGAGAAACCGCCTCTTCACGGCTCAACCCTTCATCCATGAATGCTGCCACCATCAGATCGGCAATGCCTGTGGCAGCCGAACCGAAGTTAAATTTATAATTGAAAGTTCATTGTTTATTCCATTGCCCGGTGTTATTCGCCGTCTGAAACTGAAGCCCAATAGCGAAAAAAGTCAAGAACATATTCGTCCCCGCTATAGCGCCAAACCGCCTTTTAGTGGCGGTTAATTTTCATACTATATTATCTTTGAAATCTTCCTATGAGTAAAACGATGTTTCTATTCTTTATTCTGCATTATTGAAACCCAATTGCTTGACTTCACTTATCTGTATAATAGGTTGAATATTTGTATAGTTTTTAAAGTCACTAATTATTGCATTGATGTTTTGCCCTATCGCCTTATTATATTCGGCAACATCCTTTATGTAAAAATAGCCAACAGCCAAATAAGGCACTTTATCATTTGGCATTCTGCCAGTTATGCCCTTATCAATCTCATAAAATTTTAAATTTTTGCCTAAAAATCCAGCCACCATAGGCATATGTTTATTCTCATAATAGTCCATATCAAAAGTTTTTCCTTCGCCGTTTGGATATAGAATTGCCACTTTAAACATTTCATTTCCTGGGGTGGAAGAGTGTATCAGTTGACTGGTTTTACAACTTAGCAAGCCTATACAGGTAAAGAGTAATAAGAAAAATTTAATTTTCAGTTTCATTAATTTAAAATAATTATTGTTAGATCGGTCTGCTTAATTGCCACCAACAAAAGTATTATGAGAACCAATTATTTTTCAAATTAAATTTCAGAATTGATTACCATAGTTTTTTCATTCGCTTTTTTGTATTGTTGAGTTCGCAATGCAAATTATCCTTCCATTTCCTTTCTATCGTAAATCATCGGAAAATTTTATCAGCGAATACTTTGAAATCTCATAACTCCTTCACCCTGATATTCCGAAACCTTACCACAGAGCCATGACCGAGGAAGCCGATATGCCCCGTTTTTCTTTTTAATCCCGGGTGTTCTTTATGATCCATTGTTCCATTTTTGCTTGCTTCGTCAATATCACCGTCAACTATTACTTCACCATTGAGTATCACTTTGATCCTGGAGCCTTTGGCGATCACTTCCTCATAATTCCATTCACCCACAGGTTTCAGGTAACCTCTTTTTGCAGGTATTACGCCATATACCGAGCCGTGATACTGGTAAGGCTGCAGGTCTTTATAAATATCGGCTTCATTGTCTAATATCTGTAATTCCATTCCCGTATAAGCAATATCACCTTCAAGCGGCGCCCTGATGCCGAGGCCATTATTGGCGCCCGGTGTTAGCTGGAATTCAAACCTGAAAATAAAATCGCTGAACTCATCCTTTGTAAACAGGTTGCCATGTTCCCCTTCCTTCGGATCAATCAGGATATTTCCATTATCAACACGGTAATCCGTCTTATTACCTGTCCAGTTGTCCAGGCTTGCGCCGTCAAATAAAATCCTGTAACCTTCTTTCTTTTCTTCATCGCTTAATATAAACGGTTCAGAGCCTGTCAGCTCCTTTATATAAATATTCCTGTATGCCACATAAGTGCCATGCGCCTGGAGCTCGATCTGTTCTTTTGGAAAAATGGGTATGGCACGGTCCCAGTAATTCTCAAGCACAACATTATCGGTTACCAATCGCCCATTCAGATAGACCGTCACTTTTTCGCCCCGCATGATGATATGAAAGCTGTTCCATTCACCGATGGCATTATCGGCCAGCACCAATGGCTTGCTTTGATTTTTCTGATTATTGTACAAACCTCCCGAACCCACTTCTGCTCCCGCGTCTTTACGGGCAGTATCCCATATCTGCACCTGCGGGGAACCACGGAGATAAATGCCTGCATCGCCGTCTTTGGTTATCTTCCAGTCAACAAACATCTCAAAATCACCATACTTCTTTTTAGTGCAGAGATTTTCACCGTGACCGCTGAAGATCAGTAAACCATCTTTTACAAGCCATCCATCCCGCATTGTCTTGTCTGCTTTTTCCTGTTCCGTGGCAAGCGTTGCAGCACCCATTTTTGCACGTTCAACCGGGTTGGCTACAAGCCCTTTCCATCCTGTAAGGTCTCTTTCGTTAAAGAGGGCAACAAATCCTTCTTCCGCAGGCATTTCAGCAAGATGTTTCCTGATAGCTTCCCTTTGATAATCGGCGTCGCGGCCTTTGATGGCTTCAATGGTTTTGTTTAATAAAGTCCTGACAATATCGCCTGTAAACTGGTTGTTTGATAGTGCAATATTCATTACAGCCATCGCTGCATCTGCCTGGAGATTAGGATCGCCGAGATAGTTACCGGCAAACAGCAATGATAAAAATGTATGGCATCTTCCTGCCTGGCTTAATATGCTTTGCCGCTGTCCGTCGTTTTGTGCAAGGCTCATCGCTTCTTTCAGCATCAGCAGTTTCTGGTCGTCGGGAAATGAGCCTTTGCTGATAATATCAATATATCCATCCAATGCCTTTTGTCCGTAAGCTGCCTGTGTGTTTTCAGCAATATGCAAAAGCATCCTTGCAGCCCTCGCCCCATTTGTTTTTGATAATGCAGCGACTGATGCATCCTTTGTTTGCCCGTTGCCATTTTCAAAAGCTGACTGTAAAGAATTCAATGCATCATTTCCGCCAATTGCTGCGATCACATCATAATAAAGCCATTCTTTTTCCTTACCTGTGCTTTTCATTTCTTCGAGGATCAGCTTTGTGCGTGCAGCAGTATCCGGAATACTTGCTGAAGCTGCAATAACAGCTTTCTGCAAAGAATTAATATCACCGGTTTTCGCATTGTTCAGGAGGGAAAAAAGTTTTGGAAGATCCTGCTGCTTTACAAGAGCCGGCAGTGCATTTACAGCAGCGTTGTGAACTGCTGTATCCGTAGTGTTAAGTTGTGCAAGTACCTCGTTGATGGAATTATCAGCAGCACGTGCAGCGAGCACATCAAGCAAGGCCACTTTAGCGGCAGGTGGCATATTTGGCAGTGCATTTGCAACCTTCGTTGTTATCTGG
>JAHEZC010000480.1 GCA_023251275.1 Parafilimonas sp.
AACCGCTGCCGGAATTGAACACGATGAGGCGGTAGAATTGCGCCGGCTATTTTATGTTGCACTTACAAGAGCAGAACAGCATCTTATTATTTCTTACTGCCGTTTTAAAAATGACGGTAAAGAAATTGAACCATCTATGTTCATTGAAGAGATACAGGAGCATCATCATCTGCCTGTTGAAAGAATATTTATTGATGAACATATATTGGCCGAGTTTTATGTTTTACAACTCGAAGGCGAACAGGCGCCGGAAATTGAAAAAATAGAAGAAGAATTTGTGAGCAGGTTGCTGGAAAAATTTGCAATGAATGTAACTGCATTGAGCAATTATCTAAAATGCCCTTTGGAGTTTTATTTTAAGAATCTCGTCCGGATTCCTTCCCCAAAAAATGAAGCAACTGAATTCGGTTCGTCTGTGCATTATGCGCTCGAACAATTATTCAGGAAAATGCAGACCAACAACGAACAATTCCCATCCAGGGATGAGCTTATAAAAGATTTTGAATGGTATATGCATCGTCACCGTGAAAGCTTTACCAAGGAACAATTTAAACGCAGGCTGGAATACGGATTAGAAGTATTATCAAACTACTATGATAAATATATCAGCACCTGGAATAAAATTGTTACTGTCGAAAAAAACATCAGAAATATTGTTGTAAACGATATCCCGTTAAAAGGAAAGATGGACAAGCTCGAGTTCAATGGCAAAGATGTAAATGTAGTTGATTACAAAACCGGCGACCCCGATAAAGCAAAAGAAAAACTATCTTCTCCCAATGATAAAATTCCTCAAGGGGGAGACTATTGGCGACAGGCGGTATTTTATAAAATACTCATTGATAACTATGAAGTAAGAAAATGGAATGTGATCTGCACTGAGTTTGATTTTATAGAACCTGATAAAAAGAAGAATTATCAAAAGATCAGAATTATGATAAGCCCGGAAGATATTACCACTGTGCACCAACAGATAAAAATGGTTTGGGAAAAAATTCAGAACCACGATTTTTATATCGGTTGCGGAAAACCCGATTGCCACTGGTGCAATTTTGTAAAAACAAATAACCTTAGTATTGCACTTCACGAGATCAATGAGGAAGATGCTGAAATATGATGAGTCATTTTATCGCATCATTAGCAAACAAAACCATTCAAAGCAATTATGTTTGCATCCGGTCAAAACATCGTCATGCCGGAGGGCCTAGTGTAAACATTGGCCGCTGAATATTATTTCATGAAAAAATATTTTTTATTTTTATTTTTTATTTCCCTGATCGCGAAATTTTTTTTCCTGTCATCATGCGCCAATATTATCCCGCCCGGCGGAGGCCCGAAAGATTCATTGCCTCCCGTATTGATAAATGCACTTCCAAAAGATTCAACCCTGCATTTTAATGCAAACAAAATCACGCTTGAATTTGATGAATATGTGCAACTGGATAATGCATTGCAAAATGAACTCGTCGTTTCTCCTAACCCGGTGACCTTGCCTGTTATTGACAGCAAGCTCAGAACTGTTACTATCCGCATCAAAGATTCGCTTAAACCCAATACTACCTATTCCATAGATTTCGGCAAAGCGCTGAAAGATGTGAATGAAGGAAATATCCTTAGAAATTTTATCTACGTTTTTTCTACCGGCAATAAGCTTGATGATGGTAAACTTTCAGGAACCGTTACGCTTGCGGAAACAGGAGGCGCTGATTCCACTTTAATTGTTGTGCTGCATAAAAACCTTAATGACAGTGCAGTAAAAAAAGAAAGACCAGAATATTTCGCAAAGCTCGATGGCAAAGGTAATTTCAGGTTTCACAACCTCCCCACTGGAAAATTTGCCGTGTATGTGTTGCCTAATGATTATACAAAAAAGTATGACGACAGCACCAAGATGTTTGCGTTTCTGAATGCTCCTGTTGATATTGACAGCAACAAACAATTAATTACCATGCATGCGTATGAGGAGGAAAAAAGAAAAGAAAAAGGTGCAGCCACGGCAGCAGCTTCGGGAGCAAAAAAACCTGGCGCCGAACCAAAAAAACTTATTTATAATATAAATCTGAACGACAGAAAACAAGACCTGCTGGAAAATCTTGAATTCAGTTTCACAACCAAATTGGCAAAATTTGATTCATCGAAAATTATTCTGACTGATACCAATTACAAACCGGTTTCGGGTTACAATATTTTGGCAGATACTTCATTAAAAATATTTTCGCTGAAATATAACTGGACGGAAGACCAGTATTTCAGATTAATAATTGACAGTACTGCATTTGAAGATAGTTCAGGGAACAGGCTGGCAAAAATTGATACCATCAGTTTCAAGACAAAAAAAGAAAGTGAATATGGCAGCATGAGGCTGCGGTTCAATAATATTGACCTTTCCAAAAACCCGGTATTGGAGTTTGTGAAAGACAATAAAATAATTGACGCTTACAGCCTTACGCAAAAAGAATTATTCAGAAAATTGTATAGGCCCGGCGATTATGAATTGCGCATATTATACGATGATAATAAAAATGGGGTATGGGACCCCGGCAATTTCGATTTAAAGCGCCAGCCGGAAATTGTACAGAAGATTCCTAAGAAACTGACTATAAAAGGCAACTGGGATAATGAGGTGGATATTATTTTATAAAGCAGAAATACTATTAATTTTTGTTTCAGTATGTTTCAGCGTTCATGTGATTCAAAAACCGGTCAGCCACCTGTAAAAGTCATCAAATTTATCTCTCCAGTATTTTTCATTGTGCTCTCCTGCAGGTACTATTACTTCCCTCGAAATGCAACAATTTTTTTTACTCACTAAATCTTCCATTTTCTTCATGTCGCTGATCATGGTATCGCTTTCCTTACCCCCGGCATAAAAATAAAAATGAGGCGCTTTATTCCATTTTGCGTTAGCAACATCATTGTACAGATCAGGCGAGATGCTGAAAGAAGGAGAGAAAATACCCGCTGAACCAAATGTATCCGGATATTTAACAACTGCATAGATTGATATTAAAGCGCCCATGCTGCTGCCTGCGATATAAGTGTATTGCGCATCTTTTATTGTCCTGAATTTGCTGTCAATATAGGGCTTTAATGTTTGCACAAGAAAATCAACATATTTGCCGCCT
>JAHEZC010000481.1 GCA_023251275.1 Parafilimonas sp.
GTTTGAAACCTTCCTTATCTGTTTATTACTGCCTTGATCCGTTGCCTTCTGAGTATGAAAAAAAACACGGCATAAAATCTGAATTGATATTGGTGAAGAAAAGCGATCTTGTTATCTGCTCGAGTAAGGAACTTTACCGTGAAAAAATAAAAATAAATCCTGATACTTTTTTTATACCCAATGCAGCCGATGTAAATCATAGCAGCAAAGCGCTTGACCCAACTCTTCCTGTTTCTGGCCTCGTGCTGCAATATAAGAAACCTGTTATCGGTTATTTCGGGAATATCGAAGGCAGAATTGATTTTGATCTTGTGAAAAAAGTTGCTGAACAAAACCCTGAAAAAAGTTTTTTATTTGTGGGCCCTGTTGTCCGTGACTATGTTCCCGATTGGTTTTTTCATATTGGGAATATTTATTTACCGGGTGCAGTGTCTTATGATCAAATGCCCTCAGTAGTGAAGGGATTTGATGTTGCCATTATACCATTTAAAAGAAATAATTTCAGCAAGACCATTTTCCCGCTAAAATTTTTTGAATATTTAGGATCGGGTAAAGCAGTTGTATCAACTGATTTTAATACAGATCTTTTTGAATTTACCAAAGACACCGTTGCCTATTGCACAGATGCTGAAAGTTTTTCCAAAGCTATTAATGATGCATTGAATGACAGTGAAGTAAAGCTAAAAGCGAGAATAGCAATTGCTGCGGAAAATACATGGGAACAGAGAGCAAACGAAATCTCGGGATTAATTGCAGACCAGCTTGACAGAAAAAAAGCAGTGATCAATCGTTATGTGCGCATAAACAAATAATCATAATTAAATTTTAAAAACCGGTACATTTCGCGAAGCACTGCAATAAAAAAATTATCCGATTCCCTCCAGAAATTTCGCTTCATGGTGCTGGGTTCAACTGCAGAATTTTTCTGTTCAAACAATCCTTTGAAATCATCATAGAATAATGCTTTTCCTTTTTTCTGAATAAAAGAAATAACCATCCTGTATTCAGTATCGTCGCCTTTCAAACCTTCAGCATATCGTCCGAATTTCTCTAAAAAGTTACTGCGCCGCAGGTGAGGATGATCACTGTATTGAAGAAATTTAAAATGGCCGGGAATCCAGGCTTTGAATTTCATTTCTGAAAACCCTTTTTTAAAAGGTTCCAGGCAGGGATACCTGACATACGCATAAAACCGAATGATGTCAATATCGTCGCTGTTTCTTATGATTTCAAGGGCATCTGAAAAATGCGGCATAAAACCAGGATTTGGCACAAAATCTTCCTGTACATATAATGTATAAAGAGTTTTTACAGCATCTTGTCCTTTATTAATATTGTTGCCCAATCCCCTGTTTTGGTGTGCAGTAATCAACTGAAATCCGTATTCATGCCGCAATGATTGCAATTTATCAAGATGTTCGGATTTACTGCCGTCGTCCGATACAACAATGTCATCAAACTTAGCATGCAATGTTCTGAAGGAAGACAATAAGCGCTCAAGTGAACTGCTCCTGTTGTAATGCGTGATCAGTAAAGTAACATCTTTAAAAAAATAAGTTTCAGGCATGCTGCTTACAGAATTTTTACCATATCAGGTTTTCATAAATTGTACATCCCAACTCCCTTTAATAAATTTAAACTTTAGATAAATGCCACGTAGCAAAAGTACAAAGGGATTTTTGCTGCCTCTCCAGTTACTTCGGCCGACAGTACTTGGCTCGTCAGGAGAATTTTTCTGGTAAAACAGTTTGGTAAAATCATCATACAAAAGCCCTCTTCCTCTTTTCTGAATATAGGCAATAGCCATTCCGTATTCTGTTTTATCTACTTTTTTTCCTTCGGGGTATCGTCCGAACTTTTGTAAAAAATTACTGCGCCTCAAATGAGGGTGGTCACTGTAATAATAAAACTTTATATGATTGAGGCACCAGGGTGAATACACCATTTCAGAGTATCCTTTACCTGCCGGTTTTACAAGAGGGTAAGGGAAATAAGCATAGAAGCGAACTGTGTCAAGGCCTTTGTCTTCTTCCATAAACTGCAGTGCATCAGGGAAATGCTGCGGAAAAATATCGGTTGGCTCAAAATCTTCCTGCACATATAAGGTATAAGGAGTTTGTACGGCATCCTGACCTTTATTGATGTTATTGCCAAGCCCTTTATTTTTTGGTGTGGAAACAAGTTGAAATCCGAACTCCTCCTGCAGTTTTTTTATCAGTGCCGCATGTTCTGGTTTGCTGCCATCATCTGATACAACAATACCATCAAACCTGCAGTTGAGGTTACGGAATGCATAGAGCAACCGCTCCAGTGAACGGCTCCTGTTATAATGAGTAATCAGCAATGTAACATCTTTGAAATTGTATTCCATCGTATGTATATTATGAATCCAATTTAGGTGGTTGATTTTGGCCGGTGATATATTCGCCCATTTGTTTTCCCTGTTTGCGAAACCTGCTTTTGAATGCATTCGACACACCGCCTTCATACATCAGCCGTCGCGATGAAGTATAGACTCTTGCTTTCGACGCTGTGACCATTTTCAACTTTCCTGTAGTAAGCAATGCTAACGCCATTCTCCCATCTTCCGCTTCTTCCACAAAATAATTGCTTCCTGCTGCATTGTCAAATTTCCTCACCGATGACACCCTGAAGCCATCAACGCTGCGTCCGATGTCAGTCACCAAGCCCATATTGAAACCAAGCATATTCAGGTATTCGTGCCTGTATTTTCTTATCCTGATGGTGATGCCTGTAAATTTTTCATACAACCAAAATGCAAACCTGCCTTGTCCCTTTGGAGGCACAAAAGAATATCTTCCATACACACCGACAATATTTTTATTTTTTATCATGGGCTTCACCATAAGGTCTATCCATTTGGGAGGATAAAAAGAATCAGAATCGGCGCACAAATGATATTTGCCTTTTGCTTTTTGGAGGCCAAGCTGCCTTGCGTAAGGTGTGCCCTGTTTTGGCTGCAGGTAATTCCGCACACTCAATTCATCCAAAACCATTTGAGTGCGGTCTGTGGAATTATTGTTGATCACGACAATTTCTACTTTATACTTTGTATCAGAAGAAGCAAGCGATGAAAGTGCACGGTAGATATTATT
>JAHEZC010000482.1 GCA_023251275.1 Parafilimonas sp.
ATGCAGCCATACAAAACGATGTGGCTAAAAAGCAGCGGTTATTTTTCTATGAATATGGGCACCACACGTGGATGCCCGTTCAAATGTAACTGGTGCGCCAAACCTATTTACGGCAATCGCTATAATTCGCGTTCTCCTGAGAATGTGGTTGCAGAATTGAAAATGCTCAAAGAGAAATTTCATTACGATCACATCTGGTTCTGCGATGATATTTTTGGCTTAAAGCCGGGATGGGTGCATCATTTCGCTGATCTTCTTTTGAAAGAAAAATTGCAATTAAAGTTTAAGATACAGGCAAGGGCTGATCTGCTACTGCAGGAAAATTATATCATTGATCTTGCCCGTGCAGGATGTGATAATATCTGGATGGGAGCTGAGAGCGGATCACAAAAAATTCTTGATGCGATGGATAAAGGAACTGCTGTTGAGCAGATTTATGAATCAACAAAGCTGCTGAAGAAACATGGTATCAAACCGTCATTTTTTATTCAGTTTGGTTACCCTGGTGAAACAAAAGATGATATCAGAAAAACCGTTCGTATGATCAATGAACTGTTGCCACACAGCATCGGTATTTCAATTTCTTATCCGCTGCCCGGTACAAAATTTTATGAAAATGTAAAAACGGAACTCAGGGAAAAAGCCAACTGGACTGACTCGGATGAGTTGATGCTTATGTTCAGGAACACTTATCAGCCTGTATTTTACAAGCAGCTTTATCGCTATGTGCATCAAAGTCATCGCCTTCATCTTGCACTCGAACACCTCAAAAATATTTTTATTCATCCGGCTTCGATTACGTTAAAAAGTATCCGGAAGGCCTTGTCTGTAGCTTATTACAGGCCTGCTGAATTAGTAGCAAAGCTCAGGTTGAATATGCTCGAGAATGCATAATCATTCGATTAAATATTTTTCTGCATGAATGAATTCATATCATCATCCAACGAACAAATTGCAGCAGAGGCTTTCAATAGACAGTCTCTTGTGTTTGATGATATCTATTCATCGAATCTCATTATTCAATACAAAAGGGAACGTGTAAGAAATTATGCAGAAAAAAATATGAAGCCCGGCAGCCATATCCTTGAATTGAATGCAGGGACAGGGGAAGATGCGGTTTATTTTGCAGAAAAAGGATATTACATACATGCTGCTGATATTTCTCCGGGTATGCTTGATGTGTTGAAGAAAAAAATTGAAGCCAAAGGATTAACACAGCTCGTTACTGCAGAGCTTTGTTCGTTTACTGAATTAAAAAACTTGCGGGATAAAGGACCCTATGATTTAATATTTTCCAATTTTGCAGGGCTTAACTGTACAGGAGATTTAGACAAAGTACTCTCGTCTTTCAGTGAATTATTGAAGCCGTCTGGCATAGTTCTTTTGGTAATAATGCCCGGCTTTTGTTTGTGGGAAACATTGCTGGCATTGAGGGGAAAATTTAAAACAGCCTTCAGGCGCATTAATCATAAATATGGTGTGCCTGCAAATATTGAAGGCGTTTATTTCACCTGCTGGTATTATTCGCCTTCTTATGTTATGCGGTGCCTCAAAAAAGAATTCGATGTGCTTGGTGTCGAGGGTTTATGTACAATAGTGCCCCCATCGTATTTTGAAAATTTTCCAAAAAAATATCCAAAATTGTACCTGTGGCTGCAAAAAAAAGAAGAACAGTTTAAAAATAAATGGCCGTGGAAAAATATTGGAGATTACTATGTTATTTTACTGAAGAAAAAAAATGAAGATGTTTGAAAAAATGTATTAATACTTCATGCAGGCTTCTTTAGCAGTACAGCTTCTTCAAAGGGAATACCCCTGGTCATTTTACTTTTCAGCATCCGGAATTTATTTTCAAACCGGTTCAGTATTGTTTGCTGAAAATGTTGCGGAAAGGGCTTGCACACATCTTTCGAAACCACCATTCCACCGAGTTGAAAACCTTTTTCGGTGAATATATTCAATGCGGAAAGTTTTTTCCATCTTCGCTTGTAAAAATGCATGATGACTGTATCGAGGCGGTCGCCAAATTTGTTATTAAGCAGCCATTCAGTAAATCTTTTTGAGTATTTAGGGGAATAATTTTTGCCTTCGTATTTTTTGGGTAAATGATTGGGAAAAAAATCATGAGCCCAATTATTGGTTTCAAAAAAGCTTTTAAAAACATCTGAGCCATGACAGGGAAGCAGGGTTGCGATCTCAGTTGCCGTATATATATTTTTTTCTTCTATCTCCGGCGAATTTTCTGCAATGAAATAGTTCAGGCAAAACCATCCCTTCATCCCTGTAAAAGAAATAATTCTATAAAAGAGAATGAAAAAGAACCGGGCAAGCCAAAGACGTCCGGCATTGGTGATTATAAAAAAATCCAGGTCTGAATCTTTATAAGCAAAGCTTTTTGACAATGAACCCGAAACAGCAATGCCCTTAATAAACGGGAACCATGTTAAGAAAGCAGATACTTTTCTTGCCTTCCTTATTTCTTTTTTAGCCGAATGATTTCCCTCCAGTCGCCGTATGATAATGAGATGATCATTTCTTGCGGAGTAAAAATTTCCTGAACTAAATAATACCCTCTTTTCAATGAGTGTGTATAGAGCAGTCTGCAATTCATCATCCTTGCAGGGCTGGTCGAGAAAGAATTTTATTTCTTCAATAGTCACAGGATAATCGAAGACATCGAAATAAGCGACAACTTTTAATATGCTCTCCTGCAGAAAAACCATCAGGCGTTAAAGTAGTAGTAAAACATTGTTATTTTGACCGTAAAAATTCCGGAATCAAAGTTCAGTGATACCCAGAAAAGTAACGGAAATATTTTCCAAAAGGTTGCCAATGCGCCTGATTTTTGATATTTTTAATAAATTTAGCCGGATGTTCCGGCTTCCTGTTTTCACCCGATTTTTTTATTGCCGACGGCCTTTGTAATTTGAGCAACTAATTGTAATGATATGGCAACCATAATTAAATGTCCGAACTGTAGTTTTGAGTTCCCGCTTGAGGATGCATTGAACGATGAGCTGAAAGAAAATATTGAGAAGGAGAAGCAGTCATTGCGCCAGCAGATGCTTGATTATAAAAAGATGAAGGAGGATGAACTGAGTAAGAAAGAGGAAGAG
>JAHEZC010000483.1 GCA_023251275.1 Parafilimonas sp.
GCGAACAGGTGATTGAAAATGGGTGCCTGCTGTTGAAGCAAGATGCCCGCCCGCGGAAAACCCCATGATGCCTAACTTGCCTGGATCAATGTTCCATTCCTTCGCATTTTTACGGATAAGATAAATGGCCTGCTGTGCATCCATCAGCGGTACAAACATTTTGTTCGTCATGCAGGCATCATTGGGTATGCAGTAGCGAAGCACAAAAGCGGCAACGCCGGCATCATTGAATGCTTTTGCGAAATCAGCGCCTTCGTGCCCGGCAGCAACTATCCCATAACCGCCGCCGGGACAGATCAATACGGCAGTGCCATTGCTTTTTTCCTTTGGCGGAAGATAGAGAGTAAGAGTCGGAGAAGTTATTTTTTCAACAATCAGGATATTATCCGCACTAATATATTCTCTTTGTTGCTCTTTGCATGGAATTGCATTGGGTATGCTGTCTGTGTACAAAGGAATGGTTTGTTGCGCAATGGCTGTAAGCATGATGCAAATCAAATTTAACGTGGTAACGAATGTTTTCATTTAGTGATATTTGACTTGTAATTTAAATTGTTTTGGCATTTCATCTAGGTTATTTTAAATAAAAAATATTTTCATATTGTTCTGCATGCTTACTATAGTAAGATACCCGAAATATATGGGTTTTTTCGGAGTACTGTCTATGGCCTTGTTCCGCATAACATTATCGTTGAATAAAAGAATTGAGTTTTGGAAATTGTTGGGGTGTGGAAAGAATGGGACATTTGACAAAAGACCCGATTGGAGACAGTGGGGAATTTTAGCGGTGACCAAAAAAAGACCCGGAGTAAGAGAGTGCCTGGTGCTTTATGGTTCATTCATCAACAAATGGTGGGAAATTTGTCAGTGCGAAGTATATACCATACTGCTTGAACCCATCGAGGGGCATGGCAGATGGGATGGAAAGGAAGTTTTTGGGACACTGTCAGGTAAAAGTGATTATGACGGTCCTCTAGCGGTGCTCACCAGGGCGACGATACGACTCATGCGTTTAAAAAATTTCTGGAAACATGTAGAAGGAGTAGCAGAAAAAATGCGTTCGGCTCCGGGTTTTATTATGTCAGTCGGCGTTGGAGAAATACCCTGGATTAAACAGGCTACTTTCAGTGTATGGGAAAGCAAAGAAGATATTAAAGCGTTTGCTTATGAGAGTCAGGAGCATGCAGCAGTCATCCGCAAAACAAGGCAGGAAAATTGGTACAGAGAAGATATGTTTATACGTTTCAAAATACTCGGCACATCCGGCACGCTCTCTGGCGTCAATCCATTGAGGGGAAAATTGTAGCTTTGGCGCCACGGTTGTTTGTTATGTATGCGCAAAACATTGTTCATATTTAATTCATATACTCTTTTGTGCAGTTTTATTGCATAGATATGTTTATATCCCTGAATGATTTTTATGAATACCGGTCTTGCATAACTCCAAAATTCACCTGATTGAATCATTCTTTATGAAGAATATAAAGCTGATAGAAGTGCCTTCGGAAATAGGCGCAGGTACGCGTGGCGCCAGTCTCGGTATTGAAGCTATAAAAATCGCTGCATTGGATTTTATGAGTAATTTTTTTATCCATTTTCCTTCAGAAAAAATTCCTTCGGAAAATAAGCTTCTCTTCGAGCCTATTGAATCTCCCTATGCCAAACGGATGAAAGGTATTATAGCCATGTACGATAAAGTAAGCAAAGCGGTGAGCGACAGCTTAAGGAATAATTTTTTCCCGGTGATATTAAGCGGCGATCATAGTAACGCGGGAGCGACCATTGCCGGAATAAAAATGGCAAAGCCAAAAAGCAAACTGGGCATAATATGGATGGATGCACATGCCGACCTGCATACACCATACACGACGCCGTCAGGGAATGTACACGGCATGCCAGTCGCGGCGGTGATCAATGAAGATAATGAGGAATGTGCGGTGCATCAGCCGGATGAGGAAACTGTAAAGCAATGGAATTATTTAAAAAATATCGGGAAAATATCTCCCAAGGTATCGCCGGAAGACATTGTATTTATTTCATTGCGTGATTATGAGAAAGAAGAAAAACACCTGATAGAAAAATACGGAATGAAGGTGATCACGACGAATGAAGTAAGACGCAAAGGTCCCGAAAATGTGGTGCGTTCCGTAATCCGTTATTTAAGCGAATGCACTGATATTTACATAAGTTTTGACGTGGATTGCCTCGATTCATCCATATCGAGAGGAACAGGCACACCGGTAAGCAATGGCCTGAAAGAAAGAGAAGTGGAAGACCTTATAAGCAAATTCATGCAAAACAGGAAGATATGCTGTTTCGAAATAACGGAAGTAAACCCGACGCTTGATAAGGAAAACCTGATGTCAGAAATAGCTTTTAATATTTTACAACGCAGTGTAAATATCCTGATGATGAATTAAAAGGCTTTTATGTTGTTTGCACATTATTTCATGAACTTTTTAACTGAAAATACCGGTATTTTCTGTTACTATTAATTGACATTTTTTCCACATTAAGCGTGCGAATATTAAATAATTGTTACCTCTGCCTTTTATGCAACGGAAACCTTACATTTAGCATCAAAAACCCCACTCACCTATGCTTGCAATTATAGATAAACAGGAGCAGACAGTCGCACATATCGAAAAAAACATTATTATAGATGCCAAAACAAATAAGGTTACCGGTATTATGCTCGGTCATTGTGTTTATAATATAAATGCAAAACTTATCTGCAAAGCATTTAATAGCGCTTTCCATGATTTTAACGGCACAGTGCTGGGTTTTATAAAAACCTCCGATAAGCATCTTTCCTTTACGGATAAGGAATTGCTGGACCAGGCATGGATCATTCTTATGAAGACAAAAAATCATGCTGCTACATGGATACCCTCACTCACCAACTGGTCTGATAAAAAACTTTCTTTGCTCCTGTCAGACAGTACTGAGAATTAAAAATCATTCTTCTCTGTAATCGTCATTTTTGGAAAAAAAGTCATTGCCTGAATTAAAGCACACGTAATCACAAGCAGGAAAATCCCTGCTCTTTTTTCGGGACAAATACCTTCCCGGCAAAATGTAAAAAGAATAGAATTCTTGATTGCAAGTGCAAGA
>JAHEZC010000484.1 GCA_023251275.1 Parafilimonas sp.
TGACATCGGGTATTGCATTGGTATAGGTTCCGGAGGTGGTAAGCTGAAGCTGGTTTAAGGTAATGCTGGAATAGGAGCTGATAACTACTTTAAACGCAGCTATAACATTCCCGGTTGAATTCTGCCCGATAAAGCCCGCACCCGGTTGCGCCGGGGTAATGGTGATCTGCGCAGCTAAAATGGTTTGGTTGTAACCTCCGCTTAATCCGGTGGAAGGATTATAGGTTGTAATAGCAGGGGTAAAAATAAAATGATCGGTAGTCCGGTCAGTCAGCACGCCGGTAATAGATTTTACCGCAAGTGTATGCCCGTTGACGCCTGAAGCAGTTACATCTGCTGTTATGATCACGTAGCGGGTGGTATTGTTGGGTATTGTAGCAGACCCATTGACTGTAATGAGGTTATTCACAGTCCAGTTTCCAGATGCAACATCAGCATAAAGTGTTGCGCCTGATAAATCAGAGGTCGTGCTTACATATACATGAAAATTTGACACATCGGTTATGGTAAAAGAACCATTTACGGTAAAGGTAAAGGTGGTAAGCGTGGCATCGCCCCCGGAAGCATCAAGCTGATAAATACCGATGATGTTGTCAGTGGTATTCTGGGTAAGATTGGCCGGTGGAGGCATGAGCAAAATCGAAAATGTGACTGTCTGGGCTTTTGCAAAAAAAGCAAGCAATATAAATGTGCAGAGGGATAAAAATTTTTTCATAAACAGGTGCGGTTTCAGGAAGGTTTACACGCAAAATTAAGAAGTTAAAAATACACACTATTTTCTGGAGTAAAAAAATAAACTGCTTAAAATAGAATGTAAATCTTTGCCGAAGGGGGAAAGGGAGGAAATATATGGCGTGTGGGGAGCATCTTTAGAGGTAATTGTCATGTTACCTGTTCATCGTTATGCCCACGCAGGTGGGGATCTTATTAATGAGAATACTGGTTATCACTGGGAGATTCCTGCTTTCGCAGGAATGACGATCATCCACAGGAATGACGGCTCCGTAGCATGGGGTTCCTGCCTGCGCAGGAACAACGATCACAACCCTTCCATCGCCTGCTCGAGGTCGTTGAGAATATCGGCGATGTTTTCCATGCCGGTGCTCATCCGTATCAGCCCGTCGCTGATTCCATACCTGATCCTGTCTTCCCGTGGCACGCCATAATGCGTCATAGAGGCAGGATGAGAAACCAGCGTATCCACAGTCCCCAGTGAAACGGCCCGGACGCACATCTGCAAAGCGTCAATAAACTTTTTCCCTGCCTTGAGGCCACCCTTCAGTTCAAAACTCAGCATTGCGCCGGGGTGGCGCATCTGTTTTTTTGCTGTAGTGTAATCAGGATGGTCAGATAGTCCATTGTAATTCACATGGGCAATCGCCTTATGTCCCGATAAAAAATCGGTCACCGCCACCGCATTGCTGCAATGCCGGTCCATCCGCACTTCGAGGGTTTTCATTCCCTGGATCAGGAGAAAAGCATCAAAAGGATTGCTATTGCCGCCAAGTAGTTTGTACCATTTCCACGCCTTATCAGTCATAAAATCAATATCCTTTCCGAGCAAGACCCCTCCGATTGCCGTACCATGGCCGTTTAAAAATTTTGTGGTGGAATGAAACACAAAATCCACCTTGTATTTGAAAGGCTGTTGCAGGTAAGGCGTGGCAAATGTGTTATCCACTGTCACAATCAAACCGTGCTGTTTTGCAATGCCCGCCACCGCTTCAATATCCACACATTGAATGGTTGGGTTGGCGGGTGTTTCGATATGTACGAGGCGGATGGCAGGGTTTTGCCTGATAGTATCTTCCACAACATTTAAGTCGCGCATGTCAATGATGATCGTATTGATGCCATTTTGAGCGAGCACTTTGTGCATGAGTTCATGCGAGCCGCCATACAAAGAAAAGTGAGAAAGCAGTGTATCGCCACTTTTTAGGTTGCTCATAAACATGGTTGTCATGGCGGCCTGTCCGCTGGCATGGAGCAGGGCTTTCAACTGAACCGGGTTACCATCTGCTTCAGTGATATTGAATGCTTCCAACGCTGCGATTGTTTCTTCGGCTACACGGAAAGTGGGATTGCCCCAACGGGAGTAAATAAAACCGGGATCCTCTCCGGCAAAGCGTTCCATGCCCTGCTGTGCTGTATCAAATACGAAAGTGGAAGTTGCGAAAATGGGTGTCAGGTGAGAATATTCGGCGAAATTGCGGTCACCGGCATGGATAGCTACAGAACTGATGCCGGTTAATGGAACTGATTTATTATTCATGTAACGTATTGAATTGTTGAAATGGTTTTATTATTAAACTGTTGAATCGTTGCCAAAAGTAATTGAAAATTACACAGGCAGGTATCTTATCAGCGGGTTCCCATTCCTGCCTTCGCGGGAACGCGGGCTCCGTAGCGGTGGGATTCCTGCATTCGCAGGAATGACGAACCCGGCTTGTTCAAAAAAATAAAATGCTGAAAAAAAGTAATTACCTACATTGCTATCAAAAGCTATCGAACCATGAAGGAAATGTTGTCGCAATATGCTGCATACAATTGTTGGGCAAATGAGCGATTATTGCAGGTGGTATTATCATTGCCGGAAGAAAAGCAACAGCAGGAAGTAAAGAGCAGTTTCGGGAGCCTTTATGCTACTTTTTTACATCTATGGAATGCGGAGAGTATCTGGTGGCAGCGCCTGAAAATGCAGGAGCAGATCATTCTTCCGGGCGAGGTTTCGCATCCGTCCATGCAGGAAGTGGCGAATGGTTTGCTCAGTCAGTCGAGGCAATTGGAAGAATGGGTAGGACAATCGGCAGAAGCTATGCTACTGCATGTAATTGCCTATTATACTACCAAAAAAGAATATTGTAAAAACCCCGTATGGCAATTGTTGCTGCAGGTCTTCAATCATGGCAGTTATCACCGGGGGCAGGTGGTTACTATATTGCATGAGGTGGGTATTTAAAAAATTCCGGGTACAGATTTTATCGGCTGGTGCAGAAAGCATCATTAGCTGGAGGGAATGAATCTCCATAGCAGGAGATTCCTGCCTGCACAGTAATGACGTCTTCCCATGGGACTGTAAACCACTCTATGCCACAGGGAAGAAATTAATTTTCT
>JAHEZC010000485.1 GCA_023251275.1 Parafilimonas sp.
GGCAATACATAGCTAAGCGCTGCTTTCTTTTCTGCTGTTGCCAGGGAAGCTGCAATATTATATGCGGCATTGATAATACTTCCCCTGTAGCAGGAAATACCACTTATAATTACAGGCCTGGTTGCTTTTTGTAATGCTGACGCAATAGCCTTTATTTTATTTGACATTGCTTCATCAGCATAAGAAACAGCAGGTAAAGAAGGATTGAGTTGATGTGCAATGGCAAAAGCAAAGCGCGCTATATCATCTGGTGCAGCCCGTAGAGTTTCGGTAGAAATTTCATCGAGGGGTGAGTTAATCAAAGTGATATTGGCAAGGAAACCTTTTTCCTCCTGAATTAATTCTCTTATTGCAGCATCGTGCCAGGCCGGCAGCGGCGTTTGCTGTGTAGCTTCGTGAGCAGCCGTTTTCATTACCGATTGACGAACGGCCAGGGCCATCATAGGAGCGGTATTCCAGATATCTTCCCCCAATATCAGCACTGCATCTGACTGCTCAATTTCTTTCAGTGAAGCGCTATGCACTGTACCTGAACTAAGTGCATTTATCACTTTCCGTGTTAAATACGCTTCGTCTTCATGAACGCCCTGGTAAAAATTGTCTTTGCCTACCAGTTGCATCAAAGCAAAATTGCTTTCTGCTGAAGCCCTTGGTGAACCAATGCCAATTAATTTCTGATGCGCAAGAATTGTTTGCAAATGATTCATCAATTCATCTTCATTTGCTGACTCATTGACACGGTTACGAATCACAGGCTGTTTGATCCGGTTCTCACTGTTTACAAACTCATATCCAAAACGTCCCCGGTCACACAAAAAATAGCCATTGATTTCGCCATGATAATGATTCGTTATGCAGCGCAATTCACCGTAACGTTCACCGGCAATTATATTGCAACCCAGGCTGCAGTGCTGACAAACAGAGGGTGCCATCGTGAGATCCCATTTGCGCGTATAATGCTCCTTAAGCGTTTTATCTGTGAACACTCCCGTCGGGCATACCTCCACAAGGTTGCCGCTAAAGGGGCTTTGCAACACACCATCCTTTTCTCTTCCAAAATAGACGTGGTCATGCGCAGCAAAAACATTCAGGTCATCGCCACCGGCATAATCACGATAGTAACGAACACACCGGTAACACTGGATACAGCGGTTCATTTCATGATGTATAACCGGTCCAAGATATTGATTGCGGTACGTTCGTTTTTTATAAGTATAGCGCCGGTAATCATGTCCTGTCATAACCGTCATATCCTGCAAATGACAACTGCCACCTTCATCACAAACCGGGCAATCATGCGGGTGATTGGTCATCAGCCATTCAATGACCTGGGCACGAAATGCTTTAGCTGCTTTATCATCAACAGAAAGCCGTATTCCATCCCGCACACCTTCCATACAACTCATCACCAGTTTACCATTGGTGTCTTTTTCGTCTCTGAATACCTTAACGGCACATTGCCGGCAGGCGCCCACACTGCCGAGAGAAGGATGCCAGCAGAAATAAGGCAAATCGTAGCCGAGACCCAGACAGGCTTCGAGCAGGTTTTTACCGGCTTTTACGTCATAAGCTTTGTTATCTATAAAGATGACTGACATAATATTTAATAAAAATTTTTTATCCTCTTTCTGCTTTTTGTCCTTTCGAAAATATTATTCATCCCTATTGCGATTTATGAATATGGGCATCTTTTATCGTGAATATGTTTTTCAAAATCTTCCCTAAAGTACTTCAGTGCACTTTGCAGAGGCTCCATTGCGCCGGGTGCGAGTGCACAAAAAGTATTGCCGGGCCCGAGCAATTCTCCATGCATTTCCAGTACGTCAATATCTTCGGGCTTTCCTTCACCTTTTTCTATACTCAGCAGAATTTTTTCCACCCAAGGCAATCCCTCTCGACATGGTGTACACCAGCCGCAGCTCTCCTGTGCAAAAAAATGTTGCAGGTTGTGCACAAAACCGACGGGACAGGTTTTATCGTCCATTACGATCACTGTTCCCGTTCCCAACCGGCTCCCAACTTCTGCGACCGACTTAAAATCCATCTTTGTGTCCATGTGAGCAATAGTCATAAAATCTGTGGATGCACCACCGGGTAAAGCGCCTTTAAATTTATACCCATCCATCATTCCGCCTGCATGCTCTTCAATGAGTTCACGAAGGGTAACTCCCATCGGCAATTCCCAGCAACCAGGTTTATTCACTTTTCCACTGACGCCATAAAGTTTGGTACCACCGTCGTCTGTGTAACTTAATCCTTTGAACCAATCTGCGCCATTGTTCACTATATGCGGGACACAGCAAAGCGTTTCAACATTATTTACTATGGTGGGCTTACCAAATAATCCACTGACCTGCGGAAAAGGTGGCTTTGCTCTGGGTGTAGCCCGTTTACCTTCGAGTGCATTCAGCAAAGCAGTTTCTTCGCCGCACATATAACGGCCTACGCCTGTATGCAAATGCATATCAAGGTTCCATCCGCTGCCTAAAATATTTTTCCCGAGATACCCTGCTTCATAAGCTTCCTCTATACTTTTCCTGATCAGCAGTGCAGCTTTCCTGTAAGCCCATCTTAAAAAAACATAGGAAATATCTGCTTGTATAGCATAAGCAGCTATAATCATTCCTTCGATCAGTTGATGCGGGTCACCCTCCAGTAATACCCTGTCTTTGAAAGTACCGGGTTCCATTTCATCCGCATTCACGATCAGGTATTTGGTTTTTGGGGCGTCATTGCCCATCGGTACAAAACTCCACTTCGTTCCTGTATTGAAACCTGCACCGCCACGCCCTTTCAGGTTGCTATCCTGCACCAGTTTCTGTATTTCTTTCGGTGACATTCCTTTAAGAACTTTCCGCAAAGCAGCGTAACCTCCGGCTTTTTCATACTCCTTTAAGCTAAGAGGCGGACGATCCAGGTTAATATTTTTTGTAAGCGGACGATCCATAAACTTCATATTTCCCCGATGGAAATTTTTATATTTTATTTGTTAATCGTTAATCATCCAATACGAAAAATTAAAGCTCATAATTATTTCTCACCACTCACTGATATTGCTTCATTATTTCATCCAATTGTTCCACTTTTATATTTATGTACAAA
>JAHEZC010000486.1 GCA_023251275.1 Parafilimonas sp.
TTAGCTCGCCAGTATTTTCACCATTTTCATCCAGTCTTCGCTTATTCTTTGTTTTTCACGGATAGCAATTTCAAGCGGGGTATAGAGCATTGAACTGTTCATAACGCCTACCATCACATTATGCCTTCCTTCGATTAAACTTTCTACGGCATAGTAACCCATTCGGCTTGCGATCAGCCTGTCGAGGCAGGAGGGAGAACCGCCTCTTTGAATATGCCCCAGGATGGTTACCCTTGTATCGAGGTTGGGTAAATGTTGCTTTACATATTTGGCAATTTCATTGGCGCCGCCTGAACTATGGCCCTCGGCAACTACTACAAGGTTAACAAGTTTTTTGCGTTTTTCTTTTTCTGAAAGCGAACCAATCAATTCTTCGATAGAAGTATGCACTTCCGGAATTAAAATATTTTCTGCTCCTGTGGCAATGCCGCTGTGCAACGCAATGTAGCCTGCATCCCGGCCCATTACCTCCACTATAAATAAACGGTCGTGTGCATCAGCAGTATCACGGATCTTATCAATTGCCTGAACCGCAGTGTTAACGGCAGTATCAAAACCTATTGTAAAGTCAGTGCCGTACAGGTCTTTATCAATTGTGCCGGGAATACCGATACAGGGAATGCCAAACTCATTGCTCAGTATTAATGCCCCGGTAAAGCTTCCGTTGCCGCCAATTACAACCAGGCCATTAATACCTCTTTTTTCAAGGTTGGCAAAAGCTCTTTTTCTGCCTTCATGATCAAAAAAATCCTTACTGCGCGCTGTTTTTAAAATAGTACCGCCGCGCTGGATAATGTTGGCAACACTTCTTGAATTCATTTGGAAAATGTCATCTTCTATCATGCCGTTATATCCGCGTACAATACCAAACACGTCGAGTCCATAATATAACCCTGTCCGTACAACAGCCCTGATGGCAGCATTCATACCGGGGGAGTCGCCGCCCGAGGTTAATACCCCGATTTTTGTTACTTTTTTTGACATTATATCAGAACCAGGTTATACGGTAAAATAATTTCAGCGCAGCGGGCAAACAGTTCAAAATTATTATTTCCGTTTTGGCTGCACGAAAATAAGGATTTGCAAAGAATATGGGAACTTGAGTTAATGGCAGAAGAGAAGAAAGTTTTTTTTGCTGATATTATCTCCCGGTCAATAAGGATTAACTACTCTTTTAACCGCCATAAATATTCCTGCTTAAAAATTCATTGCGGAACTTTCCCCGCGGGTCATACTCTGCAATTATTTTTTTAAAGTCCGGCAGTTTTTCATATAATGTTATTAATAACTCCGGAGACACCATGAACAGTTTACCCCAGTGCGGCCTTGCTTTAAAAGGCATCAGTTCTTTTTCTATCAACGGTAATAACCTGCTTACAGCGTGCCAGTCCTGTTTCCAGGTGAAATGAATGGTTACGCATGGTTGTTTGTAGCATGGACTCATCCACAGGTTGTCAGCATCAATTGTGCGTATTTCAGAAATAAAAAGGTGCGGGCTGATCTGTTCACTCATTTTTGCAACAGCAAGAATAGCGTCAACAGCATTACGCCGCGGTATAAAATATTCCGCCTGCAACTCTTTGCCGCTGCTTGGTGTAAATCCCATTTTGAAATGTGGAAGACGCTCAAACCACGGGCCGGGTACACCCATTTGTTCGGTGCAATTTTCTGCAGAAAGTTCTGCTATCGGATGAAGATTTTTTGTCGCGGGTTTTGCACCAAAAAACTCCGGCATTGCTTCGGTATTTCCAGTTTCGTCAATGCGGCTTTTGATCCATACCTCGTTGATATTATTGCTTTGCCAGTCTGTAAAAAGGCTTACGCTATAACCTGCCGATACGATTTCATCGAAATGATCTTTCATTTGAGATAATGGCAATTTTTCATACACATATTGCTGCATCATGAAAGTTGGTTGTACAGCAAGCATCACTTTTGTTACTACGCCGAATGCTCCAAACCCAACAACCGCCGCATGGAACTTTTCGCCATCTTTAGCGGCTGACAGGTGAATCAATCTGCCATCAGCATCAACAATTTCCAAAGCTGTAACCGCAGTCGCGAGGTTTCCATTCTTTACGCCCGATCCATGCGTGGCAGTGGAGCATGCGCCCGCAACAGAAATATGCGGCAATGAAGCAAGGTTGTGCAGCGCAAAACCTTTACCGTTAATGTAAGGGCAAAGCTGGCCGTAATTCATGCCACCCTCTACTGTCACCGTATGTGCAGTTTCATCTAAAGCAACTACCTTATTCATCTCTTTCAATGAAATAAGATTATCCTTACTATCTGCGATAGTATTAAAGCAATGGCGTGTGCCCAGCGCCCTGAGCTTATTGATCTTTCGTACCAATTCCTGCACCTCAGCAACTGACTTCGGATAGTATATGCTGTCAGTACTGTATTCTAAATTGCCGGCCCAGTTTTTTAATTTTTCATTCTGCGCCCAGCTTCTCAGGGGTGAAAACAAAGGAGTTGCCATTAATGCGGAAGTTAGCTTAATAAATGTTCTCTTGTTCATGTGAACTTTTGACCTAAAGTACAGATTTAATTCAAGAGGGGGGCGGGAAAATATATTATTGAGATTTACTTTATTTTTTTAGTACAATGAATTTGTGTAATTGCTTTTCAACTTTTTTAAAAAAATGCAGGGGGCAGTAAAATTGGCACGATTTTGAAGTTTATATCGGAGCAATTGTAGAGATACATGTTAATCTATGATGATCAGCCGGCGGTTTAGTTGCTGCCGGCTTTGTTTATTTGAACAGGTTATCAGGTTATATTATGCAAGCAACTTCTATTGCAGAAAATTCAATACATGCATCTGAAATCAAATCCATATTTTGCTGCTAAAAATCATGAAAAAAAACTGCATTGCATGTTAGCCTTACAGGGCAGGTGCAAAAATTCATTACAGCCAGCCGCACAGGACGGCGGCGTATGCCCAATGGCAGAAAAATAGGCAGGGGAACCATCGCGAATTATAAAGCCTGCCACAGGCTGCTCTCGGAATATGAAGAAAAACAAAACCGCACTGTAAGGGTTTATGCAGGACTTCATATCGGCAAACAGGTCTTTACACAGGAGCGCAAA
>JAHEZC010000487.1 GCA_023251275.1 Parafilimonas sp.
GTCACTCGCCCTTTAATGGAAGGTGTTGCAAACGGGAATGTTTATCTGCATGATTTTTATGGAAAATTTAAAATGGACGCGGCAATCAAAGCAGAACAATTCAGGGTTGATGATGATTCTGTGGGCATAATAAATGTAAAAGCAAATTACAACAGTGAAATAGGAAAGGCTTCCTGGGATGTACTATCTGACAATGAAAAATACAATTTTACTGCAAAAGGCTATTATAGTACGAAGGATTCAACCGGCGAGGCCCCGTTGTACAATTCCTTTCATTTAGCCAATACTAAAATAGACCTTGTCAATGAATTTCTTACCGGCATTTTTGATCATGTAACAGGCCTTGCAACAGGTGATCTTGTGGTAAAAGGAAAGCCGTCTGCCCTGCAATTACTTGGAAGAGTAGCATTAAAAAATGCCGGACTTACGGTTAAATACACCAAAGTGCGTTATACAATTGATTCTGCGGTATTTAATTTCAATAATGATGGAATAAATTTCGGCAGGTTTACGATCCGAGATAAGTTTAATAACACCGGCACTGCAAGAGGTATATTATATGCAAGAGGTTTTAAAAATATGAGATATGATTTTGATCTCTACACAAATAATTTATTGCTGCTCGATACAAAGCAAAATGATAACGAACAGTTTTATGGCAAAGCAATTGGCAAAGCCAGTCTCAGTTTAAAAGGCCCGCAAAACGATATGAAATTGACCATAACGGGTGAAACCAGCGATACATCTCATATATTTATTCCCACCTCTACAAGCAAGCAAAGCGCTGAAGCTGACTTTATTGTGTTTAAGCAATATGGTACGGAATTATCGCCGGTGAAAGAAGAAACTGATACGAGACTCAGCATTGATCTCGACCTTACTGCCAATGAAAAAACACAGATTGATGTGATACTCGATGAACTGACAGGAGATATTATAAAAGCAACCGGTAATGGCAGGCTTCAGATACATGTTCCTGCAAATGGTGATATGACAATGAAAGGAAGATATAATATCGCAAAAGGAAGTTATGATTTCAATTTTCAGTCTCTTGTAAAAAAACCTTTCGAACTTTTGGCTGATGCAGGAAATTATATCGAATGGACAGGAAATCCATATAATGCAAACATTCATATTGACGCACAATACACCGCGGATAATGTGAGCATGAGCGACCTTGTAAGTAATTCATTGATTAGCCTGGGAAGTACTGCCAGTGCTTATCGCGGCGATGTATTTGTAATTGCAGAATTACGTGGTAAATTGACGAAGCCAGACATTAGTTTTCGATTCGATTTTCCGTCAAATAGTATAATTAAAAATGACCAGGATCTGCAGGTATTCCTGAGAAGGCTGCAGAGTGATGAGAACGAAATGCTTAAACAGGTAACCTGGTTAATTGTATTCGGTTCTTTCTTCCCGGAATCCAACGGGGTCACCGGAACCGGGATAGTAAAATCGGTAGGTGTGAATACTATCTCTCAGAAAATTTCGAATGAAGTAAATAAGATGCTTTCAAATGTATTATATAAACTCACTGGTGACAGAAGCTTGCAGTTTGATATCGGTACATCTACTTACAGCAGTTCGAGTATTTTGTATGGCAGTTCAGGCAGCGGTACACTTGACAGGCAAACAGTGAATCTTAAAGTGAATCAAAGCCTCCTGAATGGTAAACTAATTATCACATTCGGAGGCAACCTCGATTTCGGTCTTACCAACACTTCTGCTGCACAGTCCGGGAATTTTCAGTGGCTGCCGGATATTTCTGTACAGATTGTTTTAACACGCGACAGAAAATTAAGAGCAGTTGTTTTTAACAAAAGCACGCTTGATGTATCAGGGGGAAATATAGGCCGAAGAACGAGACAAGGTGTAAGTATTTCTTACACCCGCGACTTTGATAAGTTGTTTGGTGATAAAAAGGAAATGAAAACATTGCCGGTTCCTCCGGAAACCTCTAAGAAAGCAGGAAGTGATTAATCCCTGCTTCTGTCAGAATAAAATCAGCATGTCACAGTTTTACTTCAAACGATTAAATGAATGGAATCGGTTATAGTTTCAGGAAAAAATAGTCAGCTTGGGCAGGAATTGCAATTGGTTGCTTTACGCTATCCGCAATTCAATTTTTATTTTTATACAAAAGAAGAATTAGACATCAGCAATGCAGCACAGCTTGAAAAATCATTCAGCAAACATCACCCTGCTTTCTTTATAAACTGCGCTGCATATACGGCGGTTGACAAAGCTGAAACAGTGCAGGAAGCAGCTTACATCATCAATGCAGAATCAGTTGGACATATTGCAAAGCTTTGCAAAAAATTCAATACGACGTTGATTCATATTTCGAGTGATTATGTGTTCGATGGAAAAAATAAATCTCCTTATCACGAATATGATACGACAAATCCAATCAATTATTACGGCTATACAAAATATATTGGTGAAAAGCTCGCACTGGAAAATAATGATAAAACAATTATCATTCGCACATCGTGGGTCTATAGCGCTTTCGGACAAAACTTTGTCAAAACAATGATCAGGCTGATGCAAGAGCGAAGCGAGCTGAATGTAGTAAATGATCAGCATGGCTCACCGACTTATGCAAAGGATCTTGCAGCAGCAATACTATCCATCATGAAACGACAAGCACCAAACGCAGAATACGGCATCTATCATTTCAGCAATGAAGGAATAATTTCCTGGTTCGATTTTGCCTGTGCAATAAAAGAGCTAAAACATTTTGATTGTAACCTGCATCCTGTTTCAACTGCTGAATATCCGACTCCTGCAAAAAGACCATTATACACGGCATTAAACAAAGAAAAAATTGTTGTTGCTTATCACATACAATTAAGAAACTGGAAAGAGAGCTTAAAGGAATGCCTGGAATTGCTGTGATTAAAGAATTTATTAATTCCGCTATCGGAAATATGCCTTCACATGGAAGATAATTTCATGCAAAGTGCTTAATTCATTTGTTTCCTTAGCGGCTTTGCGTCTTAGCGTGAATCTATGTATAGCGAGCCTCCCAAAAAAAATATCTCACGCAAAGTCGCCAAGACGCAGTAAAATAAGAGTCAATCT